>CBFGXV010000220.1:0-5469 GCA_965652755.1 uncultured Chryseosolibacter sp.
CGCCCGAGGACCGCGCCGCGACCTTCGGCGGCGATCTGGACAACTTCTCCTTCCGGGAACAGAGTGGTTTTACTTTGAAGACCTTTCGCGGTGAGATCGACGTAAGGGACAACAGGGCCACACTCGAAAATCTCCTCCTCGAAACCGGCAACAGTCGGCTTCAGCTCACAGCGTCCGCAGGCTACCGCTCGCTAAAGCAACTGGGATCGGAGTACGCGACTGCAACAATAACTTCTGACATCAATAACTCATATGTCAACGTCAGGGATATCTTATACTTCAATCCCTCGTTCCTGGATAGCATTCCGCTTGACCTGCCGTCGGATACAAAGCTTGCAATGGATGCCCGCTTCCGAGGTTCGTTGAAAGATCTGTTGATCGAACATCTTGAGTTTCGAACGCTGACAGACACGTACCTGAGAACATCGGGGAAAATAAAGGGCCTCCCCGAGACCAAAGATCTGAACCTGAATATCGATGTCAATAAATTTCATACGACGCGGCGCGACATGCGAAGCATCCTGCCCGATACATTGTTGCCGGATTCAATACAGCTCCCAGAATGGATAAACCTTGAGGCGAAATATTCAGGCTCTCTTCAAAGTGCAACGTTCAACTCCCTCCTTACCAGTGATGCCGGATCGATTGACGCGAAGGGGAACATGAACCTCGATTCCACTTCTGTGATGCGCGGGGCGAATGTCACCCTGAAGGTTAACGATCTCGATGTCGGCGGAATTCTCGGCAAGCACGATAGCGTGATGGGAAAGCTGGCGATGCGCGCAGAATTAAACGCGCATGGATTAACGCCGGATGAAATGACCGGAACGCTCACAGCGCTCGTAGAGCGTTTTGATTACAACGGATACCAGTATAACGACCTGAGAGTTAACGGCACCATTGAAGATCAGAAGGCCTCGCTGACCGCGCTGATGGACGACCAGAATCTTGAATTCGAGCTCGACGCCGGTTATACCTTCAGCGACGAAGTCCCGGTGTACAACATCAATTTCGATCTTAAGAATGCAGACTTCCGCGCGCTGAATCTGAGTACGAGCCCCATACGCGCCAGAGGAATACTTCTCGTTGACATGGCCACTTCCGACTTTCAGGTCCTCAACGGGAATGTGGGCATCCGCAAAGTCGCGATCTTCAATGGCGATGACCTCTACGCCGTTGATTCACTGCTGTTCGCCTCCATCGACCAGGAAGGCCGCTCGGAGATCAACATCGATTCCGATCTCCTCAAAGCCCGGTTTGAAGGATCGATCAACATATTCGGTTTGCCTCAGGTAATGAGAGAGTACTTTCACACATACTATTCACTTCACGACTCACTGGAAGTTAAGGATGCGAAACGCCAGCATTTTACTTTCGAGATCGAGTTGAAAAACACCGATCTTCTCACTGATCTCCTGATCCCGAACCTCACAACATTCGATCCCGGACCAATCAAGGGGAAATTTGACAGCGAAACACAGAACCTGGAACTCGACATGGAGATCGATGTAATCCAGTACGCCAACATCGGCATTACCTCGCTGGGGATTAAGTCGCGATCGGATTCGCGTTCCCTGCGATACAATCTCCTAATAGACAAGATCATGATTGACTCTATGAAGATCGACGGTCTGGCCTTCAACGGTACCGTTGCAAACGATTCATTGCGGACCGATCTGATCCTCCTGGACTCTGCCGATAGAGAGAAATATATCCTTGCCGGAACTTTCTTCAGCCTGGATAACGGCTTCGCCTTGAAACTTTCGCCGCAGGGCAATGTGCTGAACTACCAGAGATGGACAGCCCCGGATGACAATTATATGCGCTTCGGCAAACCAAAATTTGTTGCCCACAATGTGCAATTACAAAACATTCGGGAAAAAATAATGTTACATTCGGATGAAGCACCCGGCACGCCGATCATTCTCGCTTTCCGCGAACTGAATCTCGAATATTTGTCGAGTATGATCGCCGAGGAAAATCCGTTGTCCGGATTATTGAACGGTGACGTCAGCTTTATTCCGGAAGAGACCGGAATGACATTCACCTCCGATCTTACCATCAAGGACTTCAGGATCAAACAGGTTCCGTGGGGAGATATCGCATTGCAGGTTGAGCAAACCGTGAAGGACCGCTTCGATGTCGACTTCACACTGACAGGTAATGGGAATGACATTGCCATCAACGGCTACTACAGCGGTGGAACAACGCCGTCCATGGATGTAAACGCGGACTTCAACCGGTTTAATCTTGTCTCGCTGCAACCTTTGCTTCAGAATCAGTTTCAAAACCTGAAAGGCATAATCTCCGGCGAGATCCGCGCGAGAGGTACAACGGCGCTGCCGGATATCGACGGGGGCCTCCTGGTAACCGATGCTGCATTTCTTTCGACTTATCTCAACACGACATTTTCGATCGATAATGAAAGTATCTCATTTGTTGACGAAGGACTGTCTTTTGCGGCCTTCGAAATCGCTGATGAGAACGGCAACAAGGCGAGACTGGATGGCAGTATCCGCACAAGGACCTATCGCGATTTCCAGTTCAACCTCGATCTTTTTACCGATAACTTCAGACTGTTTAATACCACAGCCGCGGATAATGACTTGTTCTACGGCAAAGTGGATGTTGAAGCCAATGCAAGGATTCGCGGGAACATGACAACACCCATTATCAACGTTGATATCGGTCTTAGTGAGGGCAGCAACCTTACGTATGTCGTACCGCAGTCCGAAGCATCGATCCTGCAGGCCGAGGGCATAGTCAAGTTTGTAGACAAGTCTTTCGAAGGAGATCCATTCATGCGGCGGGTCAGCCAGGAAGCCGGCGACACCGTGAAATCCACCTTCCGCGGTATTGATCTGACCGCGCGCATAGAGCTAAGCGATCAGGAAACGTTTACCATCATTATCGATCCATTGACGGGCGATCAACTTTCTGTCAGGGGAAATTCAACGCTGACGCTGAGCGTTGATCCTACCGGGGACATCAATCTCTCCGGCAGATACGAGATAGCCGAAGGGACTTACAATCTTTCTTTCTATAAATTCGTCAAGCGGGAATTCAGCATCGAAAGCGGTAGCTCGATAACCTGGCTGGGCGATCCATTGAACGCCCAGATGGACATCCGCGCGATCTATAACGTAGAGACCTCCCCTATTGAATTGTTCTCAAATCAGCTTACAGGTGCCGACCCGTCTGAGGTGAACCAATACAAACAAACGCTCCCCTTCCATGTGTACCTGAATATCACAGGCGAGTTGCTTCAACCCGAAATAGGCTTCAAACTCGAAATGCCGATGGCGGATCGCAATGCGTTTGGCGGAAATGTCTATGCACGACTGATGGACATCAATACCCGCGAATCAGATCTGAACAAACAGGTCTTTGCACTTTTAATCCTCAAACGTTTCATTGCAGACGATCCATTCGAGAATCAGGGCGGAGGGGGATTTGAGTCAACAGCACGGCGAAGCGTGAGTAAGATCCTTTCCGAACAACTCAACCGCCTGTCAGAAAATATCAAAGGTGTTGAGCTGAGCTTTGATATCAAATCGTATGAAGACTACACCAGCGGACAGGCTCAGGGCCAGACCGAATTACAACTGGGAGTTTCAAAAAGCCTCTTTAATGACAGGCTCGTTGTCAAACTATCGGGTAACATTGATATAGAGGGAGAAAACGCCAACCGTGATGCGACTGACTTCATCGGCGACCTTGCATTGGAGTACAAGCTCACGCCAGACGGCAGGTTGCGGATCACTGGATTCCGGAACAGCAACTACGATATGATCGACGGCGAGCTCACTGAAACAGGCGCCGGAGTAATTTACGTGAAAGACTACAATACGCTAAGTGAATTGTTTAAAGCCAATGCCGAAAAAAATAACTAACGGGTCAAGTGCACGCATAGGAAAGCGGCGCGCCATGATTTATCTCTTTGCTCCCGTGGTCTTCCTGCTTTTGCACGGCTGTACAGCCATGAAGTTCGTGCCTGAAAATCAGGTACTCTATACCGGAGCTGACGTAAAGCTTGAACCGGAGGGGCGCGTGAAGGCAAAAAAGAAGATCAAAGAGCTCCTTGACGAAAACATACTTCCAAAACCCAACACAACCATTCTGGGAATGCGCCCCGGGTTATGGTTCTTCTATAAGGCGGGCAACCCGGAGAAAAAAGGCCTTCGAAGCTTTATGAAAAATAAACTGGGTCAGGCGCCGGTGTACATGAGTGATATCGATAACGAGCAAATCGCTCAGGTTCTGGAAGCGCATCTGATCAACAACGGTTTTTTTCTGGCGAAAGTAACATCCAAAGTCACCGTCAAAGAGAAAAAGGGAACCGTCACTTATACCGCCCGTGTCCACCGGCCGTATCGTATTCGCGATATCACCTTTCCGCGAATGGATACTTTGTTCACGAATATCGACAGCGTGAAAGAGGATTCATACCTCAAGCCGCGGCAGCGCTACAACCTTGAGCGTCTGAAAGCCGAACAGGAACGAATTGAAGAGGCGCTGGAAAATCTCGGATTCTTTTATTTCGATGACCGCCACCTGATCTTCGAAGCAGACAGCACGGTGGGAAAACGCCAGATCGACCTCATGCTTTCGCTTGAACCGGGAGTTCCGGAAAAAGCAAAGAGGATCTACAGGATTGGTGAAGTTAATATTTTTCCCGACTACACCCTTTCAGATGATACCCTCTCTGTCATCGCCGACACCATCAAGGTCGACGGATTCAATTACATCGACCGGAGAAACAATTACAGGCCCGAAACAATTACAAAAGTCATCAACTTCCGTCCGGGAAATATCTACCGGAGCATCGATCGCGAATACACGCTGCGCCACCTCATGAGCCTGGGCTCTTTCAAATTCGTCGACATCCGCTTCACGGAATCAGAAAGGGATTCGTTCCGACTTAACACGTCAATCTATCTGACGCCGCACCTCAAGAAGTCTATTCGCGGAGAGGTTCAGCTGGTGTCAAAATCGAATAACTTCGTCGGCCCGGGATTCAGCCTGCGCTTTACAAACAGAAATTTCCTCGGAGGATCCGAGCAGTTTCAGGTCACCGCCAACACTTCCTATGAAGTGCAGGTAAGTCGCCAGATCCCTGAGCCGCTGAATGCGTTCGAATTTGGTGTTGAGTCCGGATTGTCAATCCCGCGCATCATATCGCCATTAAAAATTCACTATCCTTCACGGCGTTATTTGCCTACGACCGAAGTCAGTCTTGGATTCAGACTACAACAGCGGATCGGTTTTTTCCGGCTGAACTCCTTTAACTTTGCAGCGGGATACACATGGCGCGAAAACACATTGAAGACACATGAATTCTATCCGGTCGATATAAGCTATGTGCGGCTTGGAAAACAATCCGACGAATTTGAGGAATTACTGACAAGGAACCGCTTCCTGGCCAACTCATTTCAAAACCAGTTTATCATTGGATCGCGGTACAGCTAT
>CBFGXV010000221.1:0-5467 GCA_965652755.1 uncultured Chryseosolibacter sp.
CTGAGAGAAAATAGCAGACTGGACTATCGGGAATCGTTTGCGGAAGGCGTTCGTGAGGTTATCCTGGTTGGCGAAGCTTTCTTTGATGTTTCACCCGACAGTCAGCGTCCATTCATAATCCGTTCCTCAAATTTTACGACCCGCGTTGTCGGAACAACGTTTAAAATAAAGGATTACGAAAATGAAGAGTCGCAGGAAGTAGAGGTAGTAACCGGAAAAGTTATTGTTTCGGTGAGAAATTCCACCGGCAACAATGTGAAAGAGTTGGTGCTTAAACCAAATCGAAAAGCGGTCTATTTCAAAAAAGACAATTCGCTTGTCGAGGCGACTTCTGTCCAATCTGGCCTCCAGCAATCGTTCACAAAATCGAAGCTAGTTTTTAACGAGGTTCCACTTAAAGATATCATTGCGGTCTTGAACGTTACCCACGATGTCAACATAACTTTTGCAAACGAAAGTATGAAGCGTTGTATTCTTACGGCCGACTTCACAGACGAAACTTTGGACGTTAGTCTCGCCGTTATCTCCAGGACTATTAATGCGAAGTTTGACAGGAGCGGAAGGGATATTCTTCTAAGCGGTCGTGGTTGTGATCAATCCAGGTAGGTAGTCATCGCACTCGCTTTTGCCGCGTATAAATAGGGCAGTGAAGTCTTCCAACGACACTAGTACTTTCCGATGTCTTGGCGGTCGTGATATTATTGGATGCTCGTTAAGCTATCGATAAACGAATCAATCAATTATGCTATGAAAAGGATCTTGCTATTTATCTTGTTCTGCGCAATCGGTGAAATTCTCTGGGCACAGGTCAGAGATTCTAAAAGCGATAAGACGTCTGTGCCAAACAAGGCGGAAGAGACAAAGCGGGTTAGCCTGGGGAATGATGTCACGATGGATTTGGTTTATATCCCCGCAGGAAAGTTCAAGATGGGAAGTACGGCGGAAGAGAAGGCGTGGGCAACGAGCCGGGTCGGAGGTGCGCAGCCCGGAACGGACCGCGAATCCTATGAAGGCGAGGCACCGCGTTCGATGCAGGTCAAAGATGGTTTTTGGATGGGGCGCACGGAAGTCTCCGTGGGACAATTCAGACAGTTTGTACAGGAAACAGGCTATGTATCAGATGCGGAAAAACCGGGTGGGGTAACGCAGGTATTTGATCCCAATTGGAAAACAGCAGGCGAGGGACC
The DNA here is from genome assembly GCA_965652755.1 of uncultured Chryseosolibacter sp. Classification (GTDB taxonomy): domain Bacteria; phylum Bacteroidota; class Bacteroidia; order Cytophagales; family Cyclobacteriaceae; genus Chryseosolibacter. Next base: position 1,188 of record CBFGXV010000221.1, read on the forward strand.
GCCGCACCCATGGATCAAAATGCCGGGTAAGAGTTGGAAGGATCCGAATTTCGGATTCCCTTTGAGTGATAGCTATCCCGTTGTTTGTGTCAGCTGGAACGATGGCCGCGCGTTTTGCGAATGGCTCACAAAAAAGGAGCGGGCTGCAGGTAGATTACCAAAGGGGATGGAATACCGCTTGCCTACAGAGGCCGAATGGGAATACGCATGCCGCGGGGGAAGTGAAGGATACTTTTGGTGGGGCAACGACATATATGAAGGCGAAGGCAGGCTGAACATTTCAGCCGTCGACTTTCTGCCTGGCCGCAACAAGGTGTGGCCTTTGGCGATTGCACCGTGGAGCGATGGTTTCGCTTTTGTGGCACCAGTCGATCATTATAAAGAAAGGGGAAGAAACGGTTTTGGCCTTGCAGACATGTGCGGAAACGTCTGGGAAATTGTACTGGACCATTTCGACCCGAAAGGAGGTCACGAAGAGTTGCATACCGCTAGCACCAACGTCCGGCCTGTATGCAAAGGTGGTAACTACTTTGACGTCCCTGGAAATGCACGATGTGCAGTGCGCCTGGGGTTGCAGGGTGTAAGTTACTCCGATTCGCGCGATGGCTTCAGGATTTGTCTCGGAGTGACGAAGTGATTATTTTAGAATATGATTCTCGCCACGGTTGAGAAAGAGTCATTTATTTTTCCGGAAGTCCTTACCCATCCCATAAGATGTTGCGCATCTTTTATTCAAAAAGAAGTAGTCTAATAATTCACGGCAACGACAGGTACGAACCAGGGCGGATATGGAGATGTGCCCTTGTTGGTTTGTTCGTGCTGGGGGTTCTCTTTCCTATGTTCAACGCCCTCGCGCAATCTCCTCCTGTATTTCGCGCAGCTCCCCTTACTGACAAGGGTGATCTTTCAGCGCTGATGATCGAGGGTATTGACAGGTTTCTTACTGCGCAACAACGGCAGGTAGCGAGAGACAGAACGTCAAAGTGGACGCCGGACTACACCAACTCCGAAGCATTTAACAAATCGATCGCAGCGAACCGTGCATTGCTGGCGAGGATAACGGGAGCAGTCGATGAGCGCATAGACCCCGCGTTAGAGATCCTCACCGATCGCCTGCTGAAGCCCGTGACCGTTGGAACGAAGGAGTGCACCATCAGTGCCGTGCGATGGACTGTAATGGAGGGGTTTACCGCGGAGGGGTTGTTACTCCGTCCCTCGAAAAAAAAGATAGTCGCCCGCGGAGTTGTCATTCCCGATGCTGACGTGCTGCCGGAAGTACTCGCGGGTATCGGTGAAAGCCAGGGTTCGGGATACGGTGTCGCACGACGACTCGCCGAAGCCGGGTGGGAAGTGCTGGTGCCGGTTCTTGTCAGCCGCGATGAAGTTTATTCAGGGAGTGAGTCGATGGGACGTTTTACGAATCAACCGCATCGGGAATGGATCTATCGACAGGGCTATGTGCTCGGCCGTCACGTAATCGGATACGAGTTGCAAAAGATCCTTTCTGCAGTGGACTGGCTGGACCAAAGAAACAAGGCTGAAGGCATCTCCTCGGGGGTGGGTGTTGCCGGACACGGAGAAGGCGGGTTACTCGCATTGTTCGCCGCTGCAATGGATGTGCGCATAGCTTCAGCGCTCGTCAGCGGGTATTTTAACAACCGCGATGGTCTCTGGCGTGAACCGATCTATCGCAACCTTCACGGATTCCTGAAAACATTTGCCGATGCCGAACTGGCGGTAATGACGTGGCCGCGTCGCCTTGTAATCGAACACGCGAACGGCCCGCAGATCGAGGGGCCGCCTTCACCTTCGAAGGGACGGACTGGCGCCGCTCCTGGCAGTCTCACTTCACCAGATTTTTTTTCTGCCAGAGCCGAATGGGATCGGGCAACAGAAATGCTTCCTGCAAACAAAATTCATTTAACGTGGCATTCGGATGGTGAGCAGTCGTTTAAACAGCCATTTTCAACAGATGCTTTGAACGACTTTGCCCGTGGCTTGAATATGGCCGCGTTTGAGAAATCATTCCGGCTTGTTCCTGTCCGGGAAACCCGCGAATGGCCCGACGCGGAAGAACGTCAGGAGCGCATAGTCAGGGGAATGCAACAGCATGTTCAATCGACACTCGCTCAATGCGAAAAAATACGCGATGAAACTTTTTGGAAAACACTGAACAGTGACACGATCTCGCAGGAAAAGGTCAAGGAATTGCACCGCGATCGCTTCCGCGATGTGATAGGCATACTTCCAACGCCTTCAATGCCGGCAAATGCGCAAGCACGGATGCTGGAGAAGACAGATAAATGGACGAGCTATGAGGTAAAGCTTGATGTCTGGACGGATGTTTTTGCATGGGGCATCTTGCTGATACCAAACGATATTTCACCTGGACAAAAACGACCTGTAGTCGTCTGCCAGCACGGTCTTGAAGGACTACCGGTCGACGCTGTTGTTACAGACTCTACAGTATCAGCCTTCCGGTATTATAAGGGGTTTGCTGCGCGACTGGCCGAGCGGGGTTATGTCACCTTTGCACCGCACAACCCTTATCGTGGGGAAGACAACTTCCGGGTTCTTCAGCGCAAGGCGAATCCACTTGGCCTATCCCTGTTCTCAGTGATGACAGGTCAGCATCAGCGCATCGTCGAATGGCTGGCGTCGCTGACTTTTGTTGATTCAAAACGTATCGGTTTTTATGGTTTATCTTACGGTGGCAAGGCGGCGATGCGTATACCAGTCCTGGTGGAGGGCTATGCGCTGTCTATTTGTTCCGGTGATTTCAATGAATGGGTGCGCAAAGTCGCGTCGACTGATGAATATGATTTCGTTAGTTATCCTTATACAAAGGAATATGAGATTCCCGAATGGGATCTGGGGCATACTTTCAACTATGCCGAAATGGCTGCCCTGATCGCACCTCGTCCGTTTATGGTTGAAAGAGGCCATTCAGATGGAGTGGGAACGGACGAATGGGTTTCGTTTGAATTTGCGAAGGTTCGCCGCCATTACGATCTTATCGGATTGTCAAGGTCTCGCGAGATTGAATACTTCAACGGCGGTCATACCATAAATGGCAAGGGTACGTTTGATTTCCTTGATCGTCATCTGAAGCGCCCCTGAGCTGATTCCATCTCACGGCAGCATCGTTATATAAAATGCTGTTCCTGCTTTGTTCAATCGTTTTAAACTTTTTATCCTCCGCAGTAGTACTTCCTCTTCCTATGCCTGACTATAGTTACAGGACCCAACGGAAAAGCATTGAATAGCACTCCCCATAATAGATTAACGAAGGAGGCCTCGTCAATGTTTCTGGGCGCAACCAACCGGTGATTCCAAAGACTTAAGATCCTCTGATAAAACACGTCCTCATCGCTCTTATTTGTATTGCAGCGCGCTGCGCGAAGATTGAATGTTTTTTGTGTAGATATCATTAACAAAACTCTGAAACGTATGAAGAATGGTTTACAAATCGATGCGTTAATCGCAAGATTAATGCGAATTGCCCGACTTCAGCTAATCTTGTCGTTTCTCTTTGCAGGGACTTCCATTGCAGGTAGTGGAAGTGAGCAGGAGATCCTTGACGAACAGGTTACGCTTGATGTAAAGAATCAATCCCTTAAAAATATCTTAAAGAGGATTGAAGAATCTGTGGAAGTAAAATTTGCCTACAGCAAGGACGCGATCGACTCCTTTGAAAAAGTTTCCATCAAAGCCCAGGAGGAGAGGCTCGGCGAGGTACTCGACCGGCTTTTAAAGCCGAGGAAGATCACTTATGTGGTGATCGGAAAACAGGTGATACTCAATTATTCGTCCTCGTTGATCGAGGGCGTTATGCCAGCAAATCCCGAAGTAGTTGCCGAGATCATTACAGGAAAAGTAACCGCGGGAAGTGGTGAAGCGATTCCCGGTGTGAATGTGTTATTAAAGGGCACAACGGTTGGAATTGTAACAGACGCGGATGGTAACTATTCATTGGAAGTACCGGATCTGAACGGCACCCTTGTGTTTTCTTACATCGGTTATGCAACTATGGAGGTGCCTATCGGTGGAAGGACAAACATCGATGTGACCTTAACAGAGGACGCACAGAGCTTACAGGAAGTCGTGGTTATAGGATATGGAACTCAGAAGAAACTTAACCTCACCGGCGCAGTTGCTTCAGTGGATAGTGAACAACTCGAAAGGAGAACTGTTCCAAGAGCGTCTTTGGCGCTGCAGGGTCAAATGAGTGGTATCTCTGTGAGGCAGGCGTCAGGAAACCCCGGCCGGAACTCGGCAAC
>CBFGXV010000222.1:0-5451 GCA_965652755.1 uncultured Chryseosolibacter sp.
GCAGCCTGGGCGACAAGCGCCGGTACCTCGACCAGGCCGCGCTGGATGCCGTCATCGAGAAGATCAAGGCAGCCGCCGATCAGGGATATTTCATCATGAAGCTCAAGACTGGCTCGGCCGGAACTCAAAAGGAAATGCTGGAGAAAGACATTGCCTTTCTCACAGCGGTTCACAAGGCAATCGGGCACTATGAAACTCCGTATACGAAGAGTGGAAAAATCCCCTACTACTTTGATGCGAATGAACGGTATGACGAGAAGGACACACTGCTTCGTTTTCTTGATCACGCCAAAAAGATCGGCGCCCTGGAACAGATCGCATGCATTGAAGAACCTTTTGGTGAGAGGAGCGATGTTTATGTCGGTGATGTAGGTGTTACCATTGCAGCTGACGAGAGCGCGCACACCGTCGAAGATGCAGCGAAACGCATTGAGCAGGGCTATGGCGCCATGGCGGTGAAGGCGATTGCAAAGACCCTTAGCATGACCATGCGGGTAACCCAGCTCGCGCACGAGAAAAAAGTTCCGTGCTTCTGCGCTGACCTGACTGTTAATCCGATCCTGGTCGACTGGAACAAAAACGTTGCTGCGAGGCTGTCTCCTTTCGCCAACATCGGTATCGGTTTGCAGGAAACGAACGGTCATCAATACTACAAGAACTGGGACACGATGATGACTTATCATCCGCGGTCTAATGCGTCGTGGATCAAAACGAAGACTGGCGTTTATATTACCGACAAATCGTTCTATGCAGAGAGTGGCGGAATTTTTCATCCTTCCGAGCATTACGAAAAAATGTTTTCACACGAAGTGCAGTAAGCCCGAATCGGCGAACTGCGGAAGATTTTACGGTAAATGGTCATTCAAATTAACGGCATGAATAAGATCAGCCTTTCCCTTCTTTTTATTTCGCTGGTTGTTTTCTCTTCATCCGCACAGCTGCGCGTGTCTGAGAACCAGCGATACCTGCAAACAGCGGATGGCAAGCCCTTTTTCTGGCTGGGCGATACAGCCTGGGAGCTTTTCCACCGGCTGACGCGCGAAGAAGCTGAAAAGTATCTGAAGAATCGCGCCGACAAAGGTTTCACAGTTATCCAGGCCGTTGCGCTTGCTGAGCTCGACGGGCTGCGGGATCCGAACCCGTATGGAGAAGTGCCCCTTGAAAATGATGATCCGACCAAACCCCGGGAAGCTTATTTCCAGCATGTCGATTTTATAATTCGCAAAGCGGAACAATTGGGACTGCACATCGGCTTGTTGCCAACCTGGGGTGATAAAGTCTTTAAGAGCACATGGGGAAAAGGCCCCGAGATCTTCAACGTCGAAAATGCGAGGATTTACGGCAAATGGATCGGCAGCAGATACAAAGATCAGAAGAACATCATCTGGATCCTCGGCGGTGACAGGAATCCCCGAAATGAAAATGACGTAGCCATCTGGAGAGCAATGGCGGAAGGCATTGCCGGAGGTGTTGGGGGGCACGATAAAGCGTTGATGACATTTCATCCACAACCCAACTCTCTGGAAGACGGGGGCTCCTCAAAATGGTTTCACAGCGATAGATGGCTTGATTTCAATATGTTCCAGACAGGGCACTGCCGCGAGAATAACGTATGGGACCGGATCCAGCATGTGTATAATTTAAAACCAGTCAAGCCGGTACTCGACGGCGAACCGCTTTACGAAGATCATCCTGTATGCTTTAATGCAAACGACCTCGGCACTTCCAGCGCTTACGACGTGCGCAAGCTCGCGTGGCTCAATGTGTTCTCAGGCGCCTTCGGGCACACCTATGGATGTCATGATATCTGGCAGATGTATGCGCCGCACCGCCAACCGGTCAACGGGCCGCACTTTCCATGGTATGTTGCCATTGACCTTCCCGGTGCGGGACAATTGAAATACCTCAGACAACTGATTGAATCGCGGCCGATGTTCGACCGGGTGCCGGATCAATCCATTATAACGGATGCCCTGAACGCAAATGACCGGATTCAGGCCACGCGCGGTAAAGATTACATTCTTGTCTACAGTTCGCAGGGTAAAAAATTTAAGGTTAACACGGGCAGGATCGCCGGCAAAGATCTGGTTGCCCACTGGTATAATCCGAAAAACGGCGAAGTAAAAGAAGCCGGTAAGTCCGCGAAGCAAAGTCAGGTGGAATACACGCCTCCAACGTCGGGCTACGGGCACGATTGGGTGCTCATCCTTGACGACGCTTCCAGGAATTATCCTGTCCCGGGGAAATGATCAGGAGTCCCAAGTAGTCCGGACCATTACAAGAGAATCAGATCTTCACGAAAACCTTCAACCTGTACAACACATACAGGAATACCCACACAAGCGCGAGGGCGCCCAGACTTTCAAAAACAGGGTGCCATTTCTCATCCATATGGACGTACAGGCCTTCGAAGAGCAAACGTGAAGTGAATCCGAAGTCAACCAAGCGGTAAGCCAGGTAAATGGTGAGGCTGTTCATGCCGATGACGACAAAGAAAAAGGTCCATCCCCGGATCTTCTGAATATCAATTACCCAGTAGAACAGTGCGAACGTCAGAAAGGACATACCACCGGTGAGCATGATAAATGAGCTTGACCAGAGATGTTTGTTGATGGGAAAGTGCAGCGACCACAGTCCGGCAATCGCCAGGCAGATTATTCCTGCAAGCGCGAGGTTCCCGAGTTTCTTCTGCTCTGTGTGGTCATTTCTGCGAAGCATATCTCCGGCGAGTGAACCGAGTATCGTCAGACATAAGGCAGGTATCTGGGTGAGTATCCCTAGCTCGTCATAGGTACCCTGACGAAGGATTCCAGGAAGAAAGTTACGGTCTATCCATCCGGTAAGATTTCCCTCGAATGACAGATCGCCGGCTCCATATCCCGGAACGGGTATGAGGAAAAGTGCCGCATAGTAGAACAAAAGAAATCCGGCGATCCAAAAGATACGTTTTGTGAAATCGAAGTTCAGGTAAAGAACGGTCGTGATGAAGCCCGCGATACCGATGCGATTAAGAACGCCGACGTAGCGGATTTGAGAAGGCTCGAAAAAAGGGACGGGCGCATTCTTGTCGAGAATCCCCAGGGCGATGAGAATCAGCATACGTTTAAAGGCTTTAATGTAAAGGTCGCGTTTGCTCATGCCCAGGGCCACGCCTTTGTTCAACGAGAATGGGAGACTTAATCCCGCGATAAAAAGAAACAAAGGAAAGATAAAGTCATAGAAGGTGAATCCGTTCCACGGCGGATGTTCAAACTGCAATGCGAGTGCATCGACCCAACCCCAGCCCGTCTTCCCATAAAGTAGCGAAATAAACGCGCCTGCTCCCGCGATCATCAACATATCAAACCCGCGAAGGGTGTCAATGGACAATAGTCGTTTGGCAGGCGGACGAACCTCTTCGGCGACAGCCGCCACAGGAGTCTCCTCCATTTGAATACTCTGGGTACTTTTCATTGCTTTGTTGTTAATGTCCGATGTCCGCGTTTCACAAAGAGAGCTGGTTCCGGCAATCTCAGTGAATATAAAAATAAATCTTTGCAACACATAAGGCAAAATAGGCATCCGGCGCATTTTGCATTTAGGCGGGGTTCCGTTAACTTAGTAAATCCGTGACCCGGTGAACAAAACAATCATCTTATGCGCCTCCTCTTATCTACCGTCTCCATCTTTTTACTTACAATCTTCACAACTTCGGCCCAGAACAACCAGAAAGTCCCCGAAGGATTCACCTCGTTGTTTAACGGAAGGAATTTTACAAACTGGAAGATCCCCCAGGGCGACAACGGCCACTGGAAGATCGTGAATGGTGTGATCGATTACGACGCTGAAAGTGAAGCGCAGGACAAAAATCTGTGGTCGGAAAAAGAATACCGCGATTTCATTTTGTACGTAGACTGGCGCATCAAGGAAGTTCCCTGGAAGAATCCCAATGTCCCATTTATACTTCCCAGCGGACTGCATAAACTGGATGCCAACGGCAAAGAGATAACGATGATCGTTCCTGACTCGGATTCTGGTATCCTTTTGCGGGGTGAAGGAAAATGCCAGGCGAACATCTGGAACTGGCCCGTGGGGTCGGGTGAAGTTTATGGATACCGGATGGATGATAAGATGCCCCCGGAAGTGAGACGCGGTGTCACCCCACGGGTGCACGCGGACAAGAACATCGGTGAATGGAATACATTCAAGATCACCATGAAGTCCAACCGCATGACAGTGGAATTAAACGGGATCGTTGTAATCGAAAATGCCTTGTTGCCTGACCTGCCGGAGAAAGGACGGATCGGTCTTCAGCACCATGGATCAAAACGCGACGGTGAATGGGTGAGCCCGCCAAGTCTTGTTCAGTTCAGGAACATCTATATAAAAGAAATTTAATTTAAGATTCAAGATTCAAAATTTAATCTTGAATCTTGAATTTTGAATTAGTCCCTGACGTTCAATTTTCTCAAAATCCCGGTCAAGGCGCCAGGGTCATCGGAGTATGATTCAAGGTCGAACAGCTCCACCTTTCTGAACTCTACAGGATGGCTTTCGCTCTGGAGCGCGATGTAGCCTTCGCGCAACAACATACCATCTTTTTTAACGGACTCGTTGTAGTTGATGACATTGCCCGCGCCGATCTGCGGCTTTTCATATTTAAGCACAGTCTGACCTTCCACAAAATGTTCCATTAACGAATCTCCGAGCACAAGCACTTCCACCCTCACCCATTGATCGCCGTGATAGGTTTTGGATGTTGAAGACAGACAGTGATTGGTAAACAGTTTCCCGTCGATGACCACATTGGTGCCTGGCGTGCAAAGATTCGCCGTGGTGCGCTCATCCGTGCCGTTGCCTCCCAGGAACTGGACCTCAACAGAGATGGGAAAGTCCTGGTCTTTCAGCATCGTCTTCGGATCCTGACAATGAAGCATGGCGCCACTGTTCCTCACTGCCCATCCGGGGCCTCCCACGGCCTGATCGCCGACAAACCTGTACTCGACGCCGAGCAAATACCATGAATATTTTTTCCTGAAAAAGATATGGCCAAATTTTTCTTTGAACTGGTCGTATCCCTCGTAAGAGACCTTCATCATTCCATCTTCGACGCGGAATGTATTGGCAAAATTCTCCCCTGTAGGATACCCCGTGATCTTAACTGTCCAGTCGTTGAGATCCCTGCCATTGAACAATTGTATCCAGTCGCGATCCTGTGTCCTGGTTTGAGAGCCCTGACATGCCAGTAGCGCGAACATCAGGAGATAACAAGCGGGATTTTTCATATGAACAATTTAGATAATTCTTGAGTGAACCTACTATCTGCTGCCATCAATATCGGCCAGCGCATTCCAGAGTAATTCCACAGGATGGAACGATTTGCGTCCCGTCCCGTCCTTGATCTGATGCCTGCAGCTGGTGCCGGGAGCAGCAATGATCACATCGTCCGCCAGCTTCCTCACGGCAGGAAAG
>CBFGXV010000223.1:0-5446 GCA_965652755.1 uncultured Chryseosolibacter sp.
GAAGGCTGCGCGCGTTTCCGGTGACGCTTTGCGCAAGGCTTTGGTAACGTCTGCGGAAAGCGGAAAGACATTAAAGTGTCCGACTGGCGTTGTGACCTCGTTGCCTGTCACTGGTGTAAAGTAGCGCACCACCTGATTTTCGACAGCAAAGGGTTTGAGGTCGACGTGCAGATTGTGGTCGGTCATGATCGGCAATTCGATCCCTTCGCCGGCGATGGTGATGGCCCGCTCGTCTGCAGATGCATCACCGTGACGCGACCAGGTGAAAGTGTGAACATGAGTGTCGCTGCTTACCCATCCGGTCGTTGCTACTTCGCGCTTCACATAAAAGTTGTGTTCGATCCGGCCACCTGCCTTTATTTCAATTCGGGCAGAGTCTACGCTATACTCGAAGCCGCGGCTGGCATACAAGGTATAAGTGCCCTCGGGGAGTCCGAGCTGCAGCTTTCCTGTTGCGGTGTAAGCGTACCCCGGACGGAGGGCGACAGGTGCGTCGCCTTCGGACGACGCGAGCTGAAGTATACCCCTACCGTTGACGATTGTGATACGCGCAGGCAATGGCTCTTGCGTTGCCTGGTCCAATATCGCGATCGATATACGACCTTCCGAGAGCAGGCTGTCCGGTGATTTATCGTGCAGCCTGATCTCCCCGATCCTGATATCGTCAGCCTGCGTATCATCCGATGAAACTTCCAGGCTGTTTAGATCTTTCAGCATGCCGGCGGGGATGTTGAAATAAGCTATCAGGTCTTTTTCATCTGTGACCAGTTTACCGAGCGGCTGATCGTTAAGACGAACGTTCCAATCAAGCTTGACATCGTATTGTCTCAGCGAAAGTGTTTTAACGGTGGGGTTCTGCTCAGCGGAAAAGGAGAGGACAAGCCTCGTTGCTTCCGCTTTTGCCGGGAACTCCGACCATTCCTGCGCGCCGGTATTGCGCAGATGGTGCCAACCTGCATCGAGCATCCGCACCTGGCCCGAGCCGGGCGTTGCCAATGAGGGAAACCAGATCAGCAGAACAACGAGAAAAGCACCTTTTTTCATACCGAAATATTCACGAAACAAGCCTCCTGTCAAATCAATCTCCTAAATTTAGGATATTCTGCATTGGTTGTGTATAATTCTGCTGCCAAAAGGCGGTGTTTGTGAGGCTTATGGCTGGATGTATTGCAGGGACCATTCGTGAGATTTAAAGGGAAACATTCATTCCTTGAATGACTGCAAATAATTATTTAATTTATACCTCGTACAAAACAGACTGCAATGACAAAAAGAAGAGACTTTATCAAAAAGAGCGTGATGGGCACGGCCGGGCTTGCAATCGGCGGCCTTGGTTTCAGCGCCAAATCCTATGCTTCCATTATCGGGTCCAACGAGCGCATAAATCTGGCGGTTGTTGGGATCAGAGGCCAGGGCAAAACCCATATCGACAGATGGTGCGGACTCAAATCAAACCGCAACGTATTGTTGAAAACACTCTGCGACACGGACGAACAATATTTCGCTCCCATGAGCAAGATCGTTGTCGAGAAAGCCGGGAACAAACCGGGAACAGAATGGGATATGCGCAAAGTTTTTGATGATAAAGACATCGATGCTGTTTCGTTCGCGGTGCCGAATCACTGGCACGCGCTGGGAACCATCTGGGCATGTCAGGCAGGAAAGCATGTTTACGTGGAGAAGCCGGCGAGCCACAATATATTCGAAGGAAGGAAGATGGTTGAAGCTGCGCGCAAGTACAACAGACGCGTGCAAGTGGGCTTTCAGAACCGGTCGATAGAGAATGTCATCGCCGCCATGAAATTTTTACATGGAGGCGGCATCGGCGATGTATATATGGCGCGCGGCCTTTGCATCAAGCCACGCGATTCCTTTGGCATAACCAACGACAGCACTCCTCCCTCAACCCTGCACTATGATCAGTGGCTCGGGCCTGCCGCTTACCAGCCTTATAATGAGAAAAAAGTCCATTATAACTGGCACTGGTTCTGGAACACCGGCAACGGAGATACAGGAAACCAGGGACCTCACCAGTTCGATGTCGCCCGCTGGGGATTGAATAAGAACGAACATCCCGTCGATATATTCTCCTCGGGTGGAATCTATGGATGGTCACCAAAGGAGTGCGCGCAGGAAACGCCGAGCACGCAGATATCAATCGTGAAATACCGCGACGGTAAGATCCTTGAGTTTGAAACACGCGGGGGTTATTCCAACGGCGAATCAAGTCTTGATACACGGATCGGAAATATCTTCTATGGCACTGAAGGATATCTTGAACTGGATGGCGGCACATGGAAGGCATTCCGCAAACGCGAGAAGGAACCTTTCGCTGGTTCCGGATTAGGTGAAGCAAAAGCCTCTAATGATCCGCTGGCTCCTCCGGGCGGAACAGAACACTACGCTAATTTCATCGACGCTATCCGCTCTGAAAAGAACGGATCCCTGAACTGCGATATCGAGACAGGATTCCTTTCGTCTGCTGTTCCATTGCTGGCAAATATTTCCTATCGCCTCAATCGTCCTCTCAAGTTCAATGGCGACAAGGAACAGTTTGAGAATGACCCGGAAGCAGATGCAATGCTGACGCGTGAATACCGCAAACCGTATGTGATCTCGAACCAGGTTTAAATTCGTTGATATTCGTCTTAGCTCTAAACCGGGAAATGTATTCGCCATGAAGAATCTATTCGTTGTATTTTCATTTTGTTTCATTGCAATGATTGCCGTATCGGCGTTTACATCCCGCGATGTTCCCCAGTCAAAACGGTTTGCCATTATCGAGAACAAGGCCGCCAAACGGCTTGATGTACTTATTGATGGCAAACCCTTTACATCCTACATTTATCCAGATGACATCAGGAAGCCAGCATTATATCCGCTGCTGACTGCAGATGGATCATTCGTCACACGCGGCTGGCCTCTGGACCCGCGTCCCGGCGAGCGCGTCGATCATCCACATCACGTCGGGATGTGGCTGAACTACGGTGATGTAAACGGGCTGGATTTCTGGAATAACTCCACAGACATCCCCGCAGAAAAAAAAGATCGTTTCGGCACGGTCAGACACAGATCGGTCAATAAGATCGAGGCGGATAACAACAAGGCCGTGCTGGAAGTCACAGCCGACTGGCAAAAGCCCGACGGAACCAATCTTCTCAGGGAGGATTCACGCTATATTTTCAGCGGGACGGGAAAGATGCGGACTATCGAACGCATAACGACACTCACGGCTCTGGGAGAAGATGTGTCCTTCAGCGATAACAAGGAAGGCGTGCTTGGTATCCGGCTTGCTCGCGAACTGGAACACCCTTCCAGTAAACCTGAAGTGTTTACCGATGCGAGTGGAAAGGCAACGGAAGTTGCCAGATTGAACAATGAAGGTGTGTCGGGTAAATATCGCAGCAGTGAAGGGAAAGAGGGTGACGACGTGTGGGGTACGCGTGGCAAGTGGGTTAACCTTAACGGTGTCATAGACTCAAGACCCGTATCGCTTGTAATACTTGACCATCCGAAAAATGTCGGCTATCCCACTTATTGGCACGCTCGTGGGTACGGATTGTTCGCTGCGAATCCCCTCGGTCAGAAAGAATTCAGCAAAGGCAAGGAAGTATTGAATTATAAACTACCCGCAGGAAAATCGGTAACCTTCCGCTATAAAGTATTGATTCATTCGGGCACACACCTGAGTGACGAACAGGTAACGGGTGAATTCAACAAATTTTCAAAGACGAAATAATACAACTACACAAGACGGAGGTCTTCGCCCTGTCATCCTACTAAACATGAAACAAACATCCAGACGCGATTTCCTCAGGATCTCAGCCGCCACCGGCGCTGCATTTACTGCGCCGGTCTTCAACATTATCAGCAAACCCCTTATGGCAGAAGAAATTATTGGCCATGGAGATTATCGGTACCGCGTGCACAAAACGTGGGGTAACCTCGATCCTTCAACAACGCCGGTCAAGAATTGTCACGAGATGGTGATGGACAGGAAAGGCAGGCTCATAATGGTGACCGACGAAACAAAGAATAACATTATCATTTACGACCGGTCAGGAAAGCTCCTGACAACATGGGGCAGCGAGTTTCCGGGAGGTCATGGTCTCAGCATTTTCCATGAAGGCGGCGAAGATGTTCTGTTCATAAGCGACCATGGAGGCAGAGTCGTAAAAACCACCACTGATGGAAAAGTGCTGATGGAATTACCGGATCCCCTCAAGACCGGTATCTATGAGGAGAAGATGGCGTATAAGCCAACAGAGACGGCCGTTGCACCCAACGGGGATATTTACGTTGCCGATGGATATGGCTCACAATACATTCTTCAGTTCTCTAAAGCGGGAGAATTTATCCGGAAGTTCGGTGGTCCGGGTGAAGGCGATGAGAATTTCAGCACGGCGCATGGCGTTTGTATTGACGACCGCGATAAGAAGAACATTACGCTGCTCTGTACGTCGCGGGCGCACAACTCATTCAAACGATTTAGCCTCGACGGTAAATATCTCTCAACTATTTTCCTTCCGGGTGCTTTTGTATGCCGTCCGGTTATAGACGGAGAAAATATTTATGCAGGTGTCTGCTGGTCGCGCTTGCGATATCTCAACCAGACCCCGAATTCCGGCTTCGTTACTATCCTCGACCGCAATGATAAAGTTATCTCCAACCCCGGTGGAACGAAACCCGTTTACGAAAAGGGCGTGCTGCAGCTCATGGTGCAGGAGAAGCCGATCTTTCAACATTGTCACGATGTTTGCGTTGATGGCGACAAAAATATCTATGTCTGCCAGTGGAACGCTAACAAAACGTATCCCGTCAAGCTCGAAAGGGTTTAGGCTGGGGCTGACCCTTTCCGCTAATGTTCATGCCAGACCGCTAATCCTCTTCGTGATAGTTGTCTGTCTCAATGCTAACGACCTGTTCGCTCAAGCTGATTTCAGGGAAGGTTACCTCATCACATTGTCAAATGATTCAACGCGAGGCTGGATAAAGGATGCTCCGGCGGAGATCAGTAGTGGCAAATGCGAATTTAAGTCTCGGGAAGATTCACCCGCTGAGATATTTTATCCCGGAACGATCAATGGTTTCGGATTTTCTCAAGAAGACAGGTTTTATGAAAGCCTGGTGACAGGTTCAGGTAACAATGGAACAACGAAAGTCTTTGCCGAAAAACTTTTTAGGGGAAGGGCTGACCTCTATCGGTATAATGATTTCTTTTATCTGGCCAAAGATGGCAAACAGGAGAAGGTCGAAAAAGTGAAAACCCGGGAAGCGAACACCGGCGGAGGGAGATATCTTCACCAGCATAAAACCTATATCGGAACGTTGAACCGTTATCTCTCCGATTGCCTGCCCCCCAGGTTGTTGAGCGGTGATGTAGCATACACCGAGAAGGATTTTGTAGAAGTATTCAAACGGGCATTATAACGTCGATAGTCTGTAT
>CBFGXV010000224.1:0-5425 GCA_965652755.1 uncultured Chryseosolibacter sp.
CGTTCATGAAAAAGGATAAAGTAATCTTCGACCTCATCGAAAAGGAAAAGGAACGACAGCAGAACGGGATTGAACTAATAGCCTCCGAAAATTTTACCTCGCCCCAGGTAATGAAAGCTATGGGAACTGTCCTGACGAACAAGTACGCTGAGGGGCTTCCCGGAAAGCGCTACTACGGTGGCTGTGAGGTAGTTGACGAAATTGAACAGCTTGCCATTGACCGGGCGAAAGAGCTTTTCGGAGCGGAATGGGCGAACGTGCAACCGCACTCGGGCGCACAGGCGAATGCCTCCGTGATGCTCGCTTGTTTGAAACCGGGCGACAAGATCCTCGGCTTTGATCTTTCACACGGAGGCCATCTTACTCATGGATCACCCGTTAATTTCTCCGGAAAACTTTACCAGCCAGTGTTTTACGGTGTTGAGGAAGCAACAGGAACAATAGACTTTGATAAGATCATTGAGACGGCTCAACGGGAAAAACCAAAGATGATCATATGTGGCGCTTCCGCTTACAGCCGTGACTGGGATTATAAGAAACTCCGGGAAGCGGCTGATAGTGTCGGCGCTATTTTGCTTGCAGATATCGCGCACCCCGCCGGACTGATAGCCAGGGGGTTACTGAATGATCCGATGGAGCACTGCCATGTTGTAACCACGACAACGCACAAGACGTTGCGCGGTCCTCGCGGCGGAATGATCATGGTCGGCAAGAACATAGACAATCCATGGGGTCTCAAAACGCCGAAGGGTGAGATCAGGAAATTAAGCGCGATCCTTGATTCAGGCGTATTTCCCGGAACTCAGGGCGGCCCGCTGGAGCACGTGATCGCGGCGAAAGCTGTATCATTCCTGGAGGCTCTTTCTGACGATTATATGAAGTATATCCTTCAGGTGGCGAAAAACGCCAAGGTTATGGCCGAGGCATTTGTTAATAAAGGTTACAAGATCATTTCCGGCGGAACGGACAATCACCTGATGCTTATCGACCTTCGTTCGAAGAAGCTCACCGGCAAACAAGCGGAAGAAGCTTTGATCCAGGCCGACATTACCATCAACAAGAACATGGTTCCTTTCGATACGCAATCCCCGTTCGTAACATCGGGAATGCGAATCGGCACACCTGCGATCACAACGCGGGGTCTGATGGAGAAAGACGTCGTAAGGGTGGTCGAACTGATCGATGAGGCCCTGCAAAAACCGGACGATCAGAAGCATTTAAAAGCAGTGAGAAAGAAGGTAAACCGCTTCATGGAAAAATTTCCGCTGTATTGATTAGTATTTTAAGCACTGCACCCAATGCCATTAGACCAGGAACCGATTGAGAAGGAGATGAGTTTCCTCGAGCACCTCGAGGAATTGAGATGGCATGTTGTGCGATCCCTGGCCGCCGTTCTTATCTTTACGATTGGTGCGTTTGTCGCCGCACCGTGGATTTTTCACAATATCATCTTCGCCCCTGCCCGCGTTGACTTCCCGACTTTTGTCTGGCTTTGCAACCTCGGAGAGTTCCTCGGTTCGGGAGATGCGCTTTGCGTGAAAGAGATCCCTTTCAAGGTGCAGAGTCGCTTTATGACCGGTCAGTTTTCAATGCACATTGTTTCTTCATTTGTGATCGGTATCATTGTTTCGTTTCCTTATATCACCTGGGAATTGTGGCGATTTATTAAACCGGGACTTTATCCGCGCGAGAAGAAGTCCTCCAGGGGTGCCGTTGCATCGATATCATTTCTGTTTCTTCTCGGCGTGATGTTCGGATATTATATCATGTCACCCGTCATGATCTCCTTCCTGGCAAATTACCAGATTAGCGATATGATCGTGAATGAATTTGATATCACCTCCTATGTCGGAACGATCGTCGGCGTTGTTTTCGGAAGCGGCGTGTTGTTCCAGCTGCCGGTAGTGATGTTCTTTCTGACGAAGGTAGGAATTGTGACCCCGCAGTATTTGAGAAAATACCGCAAGCACGCTATTGTTATCATCCTCATTGTCGGAGCCATCGTGACGCCGACAGCTGACCCGCTCAGTCAGAGTTTAATCTCCATTCCTTTGTACCTCTTGTACGAAATAAGTATATTGATTTCCGCGGCGGTTATCCGTCAAAAAGAAAAGCAGGAGGCGGAAGATCTTCTAAAAGAAAGTAAAGAACATGATGCCTAAAATAGCATTGGGTGGTGATCATGCAGGGTTCGGATACAAGGAGAACTTGCTGAAGTGGCTGCATTCCCGCGGATATGAGACCCGTGACTTCGGAACATATAGCAACGAGTCAACAGACTATCCTGATTTTGCGCACGCCGTTGCTGAAGCGGTCGAAAAGAAACAGTTCGATCTTGGCATCCTGATCTGCGGAAGTGCGAATGGCGTGGCGATGACGGCGAACAAACACCAGGGCGTACGCGCGGCTATCTGCTGGAATGAAGAGCTGGCAGCCCTTGCGCGCAATCACAACAATGCGAACGTGCTATGCCTGCCTGCCAGGTTTGTACCCTATGAACTCACGGAGAAAATAGCTGACCGTTTTCTTCACGAGAATTTCGAAGGGGGACGGCACGACCGGCGCGTCGGAAAGATCAGTTGCTGACCCTGCGAACGTAGCGCTCGCCGATCCGCACATATTGCCCTTTGATATCGGGCATCCGGTGAAAGAAGCTACTCATCAGATCTTCTTTGTCAATAACCACATCCGGCGGATCCTGTTTAAAACAGTGATAGACACGCGTGACGTTTTGATAGTAGTCCGGATTTGTGAAAATTTCCTTTGACAACTCCCAATTCAGAAATGGTGTGGCAAGGTAATTAGCGCGGTAGATCTCAGGGCTGCTGTCCAGCACAAGGATCCTTTTGCCTTTTAAGTCAGATGGAGCGTCGTTCACCAAAAGCCGGTCATAGTTGACCGATTCGAGCTTGTCAAGGCGTGCCAGGTAAGCAACAGAGATAATGCCTGCAAACAAGATCCAGAAATTCAGATGGATGAATTTTTTTCGTCGGATCAGCAAGAAGAAGTGGGTCAACAAAAGTGAAAGCCCCGGAATGAACACAATCAGCGTCTGCGGCCGAAGATCTTTAGCGTAAAAAACAAACAGGACAGAAAATGCCAGCCACACAAAAACTACCTGGACAATCTGCGATTGATATTTGCTGAAGCGCGCCTCGCGGTTTAACATCACAAGTGAAATCAGGAAATAAGCCAGCGGGATGGCGCCAAGCGTCAGAAGCGTTTTTCCTGTGACGAACGAGGTGCGGTCAAACGACAGGTTTGAAAGATAATAGTATTGCCACAACTCAGCGGTGGAGTCGTTGAGATAAGCGATGCTCACCGTCAGCAGATGCGGAAGGAGAAATCCAAAGATCAACAGGAGATATTTCCGCGCGTTGCTTCTGGTAAAAAGAAGAAGGATTACGACCGAACAAAAAAGGTAGATAATAAATGCAAAAGCGAAGAGCGATGCAAGGCTGATGCAAAGTCCAGCGTTAAAGATGCTTTCATCGCGTTCGTTCCTGAATTCTATTTCTTCAAACAGGTTGTTGAGTGCCAGGAGAAGGAAACCGGATCCCAGCAGTTCATTGGAAAGCGTCAGGGTGTCGTATGAGAAGAAGAACAGCAGCGAGAACAGGAACGACGGTATGTAAGTGTTTTCGCTGAAAACCTTTTTGGCAATGAACAGCATCCCGACATAAGCGCTTTGCAGGAAGATGACGACAAAGGCGAGAATGTGTCTTACCTGGAGGGATCGGCCCAGGACGCTGTCAAGGATCTCATGTGTCCAGGCGGCAAGCGGGGCGGTATTGTCTACAACCTCTTCGTACATGCGATAACCTTCATTTTGCTTTTCTCCCAAAAGCAAGCTTTTGAGCTCCGGGACAGTTATCTGATCATCGAGGATAAAGAGCGGAACATACATCAACAGCAGCAGTATAAACAGTCCGACCAACCGGTAGGGATCATTAATGCGGAAATAACGGATCAATTGCTGTGTTTTAAGATTTGGCAGAAAAATAGACCAGTAATTGCGAAGTTTAAAGCGGAATCTATTGTTTTTTACTCGTGTTCCTTATTCATTAGTAAAGTAATTTCACAGCCATGGCAGGATCGACCAGACAGCAAAAATTCGGGCGTTTGATTCAAAAGGAATTGAGCGACATATTTCAGCGCGACAAGCGTGGCATCCTCGACAACACTTTCGTCACTATCTCCGATGTTGATATGAGTCCTGATCTTGGGGTAGCAAAGGTTTACATCAGCATGATGCTGGCAAAGGACAAGACTCAAACGCTGGAAAAAATCAACAGGGGCAAGGGAGAAATTCGCAAGGCGCTTGGCGAAAGAATCAGAAAACAGGTCCGGGTAATTCCGGAGCTTATCTTTATTATTGATGAGACGGAAGAAAAGGCTTTCAAGATGGAAGAGCTGTTAAAGAATCTGAACATCCCTCCGGCAGATAAAAGCCCGGAATAATTTGTGAGAAATTGAATCTACCGTTCTTCATAGCCCGCCGCTATCTGCTGTCGAAACGCAAGGCCAATTTTATCAACATCATCGCCATTCTCTCCATCGGCGGAATTGCATTCAGTACGGCTGCGCTTATAATTGTACTATCGGTCTTTAACGGGCTGGAGGACCTTCTGCGGTCACTTAACAACTCTTTTGACCCGGAGATAAAAATTGAAGCGTCGGAAGGCAAGTCTTTTGAATCGTCGCCGGCATTTGTCAAGAAAATAGAAGGAATACCGGGAGTCGAAGTGGTTACTGAAGTGATCGAAGACTACGCCTATCTGCGCTACCGCGATGCGAACCAGGTCGTAATCATCAAAGGTGTCAGTGACAGTTTCCTCGAACAAAACCGGATACCAAAAGAAAACGTCGTGGAGGGCGAGCTGAAACTCAAGGAAGGTCCTGTGAACTACGCGATCATCGGACGAGGGATCCAGTATACGCTTTCCATCGCCACAAATGACCCGCTATATCCATTACAGGTTTATTATATCAAGAATGTGAGTTCAGTCGGGCTTGATCCGTCCAAACTTTATGCTCGTCAGAACATCATTCCAGGAGGGGTTTTTTCAATCGTTCAGAACTTTGATGAGAATTACATTATTGTTCCGCTGAGATTTACTCAGGAGTTGTTCAATTATGGCGGCAAGAGGACATCGCTGGAAATCAAGACCGCGGCCGGCGCTGATATCTTTAAGGTTGAGCAACGGGTTCAGGAGGCGGTTGGGGATTCCTTCCGTGTATTGAATCACGAGGAGCAGCATCAGGATCTTTACAAACTTCTGAAAATGGAGAAGCTTTTCACATTTCTCTCACTCACACTGTTGCTGATCATCGGTTCCATAAACATATTCTTCAGTCTCATGATGCTCGCGCTGGACAAGAAAAAAGACATCGCGATCCTGAAGGCCATGGGCGCTCATGATAA
>CBFGXV010000225.1:0-5423 GCA_965652755.1 uncultured Chryseosolibacter sp.
CAGTATCCGCAGCGCTTCTATGTCAGACTGTTTCATTGGTTTGGTGATCATGTGGATGACATTCCTGTACAGGAACACCTGTTCGCGGTCCGTTACGCTGTTGGAACTCGTAAGCACCACGATGCGCGATTGATCCTTTATTTTATTGGGAAGACTGGTAAAAAGATTCAAAAACGTGAAGCCATCGACAACCGGCATGTTCAGATCGAGAAATATGATGTTGGGAGGCTCGTCGCCGTTCAGATTCTTCAGCGATTCGATTGCTGTTTCAGCGGACTTGAAAGCGATGAGTTCCCTGGAAAAGTTGCAGAGTTCGAGAAACCGGCGGTGGATGAAAAGGTCTATCTCGCTGTCATCTATGAGCATGGTTTTGTCCACCAGTTTAGACATAAGCTTCTCGGGATCAGGTCTTTCCAAACTTAACTAAAAACTGATGCAAATCCGCAAATAAGCTTAAAAATATAACGGAGCGGGTTTTACGGGATTGAAAAATGTAGTAAAATTGAACCTTCTATCAATGGCATAACAATGGTATCCGGACTGGGAGTATTCATCAATGTTCGTCCAACTGACGACACGGTGAGACCTTTCGAAAGGATATCCGAGAAAAATCTAAACGAACCTTTATGAAATTACCCCGACCCCTATTTGTATTATTTATGGCAACCGTGATTCTCGGTTTTACTTCCTGCTCAAAGTCAGGCGAGAACAAGGACGAGAACTCTAAAGAATTTGATGAAGCAAGCACAGCCACCAAGGAACAGATTGATGAAGTGGCCGCCAATATTCCTCCTCCATCCGAAATACCCTATTTGCTTCAGGCTACGGGCGCCGAGTTCAATCAGGGACTGATAAACAGCAGGGAGAGAGTTGACCAATACACGAGCCACAACGATAAGGCTGCACTCAACCTTGGGGTTTACGCTGCGGACATCGGCTATCTTACTTCCTACGATAAAACCCAGGAGGCTATTGACTATCTCACCGCATGCAAAACTCTTTCAGACGACCTGGGCCTTGTCGGCACTTTCGATGCAGAACTTCTGGAAAAATTCGAAAAGAATATCTCCAACAAGGATTCTTTGACCCGCTTGCTGGACCGCACAATGAAGGAAAGCCAGAACTACATGAAGGACGCAAGCCGTAACAAGCTCTCTTCCCTGGTTGTAGCGGGCAGCTTTATCGAAGGTTTGTATATCGCGACCGGTCTCATCAAATCTTATCCCAAGAATATACTGCCGGAAGACAATCGCAACCTGATCCTGACTCCGCTTATGCGCGTGGTTCTGGATCAGAAAGGTTCGGTTTCAGAAATGGTTAAGATGCTTGAAGCTTCCGAGCAGACCGAGATGGTAACTGCCATTAAAGAAGATTTTAAGAGCCTGGAGCAAACCTATCAGAATCTCAACATCGAGGAGCAAATCAAGAACAATCGCGCTGATCTCGTTCTTTCAGACAAGAACCTGGAGGGCATTACCAATATTGTGGAAAAAATTCGCAAGCGGGTTACCGGATAGCGGACTATTGATATCAAGACACTAAGGACTGGCTTCAACCAGTCCTTTTTTTTTGCAAATGTTTCTTTCGCTATCTTTAAAAGCCTAATCCTGCCAAGACCATGAGTGAACCATTACTGAGGGCTATTTTGCGATTATTTGCTGTTGTTGCAAAGGAGGGAGATGTTACCCGTCAGGAACGCGATCAGATCAGAATTTTTCTCCAGGAGCACCTGAGCAACTCCTCCGTTGAATCTTACCTGCACTTCTTTGACGATATCACGAAAAATGCGCATGCCACGGCCAGCGACGTCGCAAAGATCAGGCAACTGTGCAGCGAGATAAATCCCGAACTTACCCAAAAACAAAAGTTAATCATCATCCTTGATCTGGTCAGCATTATCCAGGCAGATGGTCATATCTCCGAAACGGAAGAACTTTTTGTTAATACCATCGGCGAAAGTTTCAAGATCACCCAGGGCGGCATTGACGCCATCAAGATGTTCGTGCTTGGCAAAACCGCTTCGGATCTGGATCATGAGCACATGCTGATCGTCGATGCATCTCCGCGTTCCTCATTTTCAAAAGCGAGGCATTTTGAACGCCGGCACCTCGATGGGTTTGTTGCCATTCTGTATGCCGAGGCGCACGGGATCTATTTTATGAAATACCTGGGGCACTCGGAAGTTTATCTCAACGGCGTTCCGCTCAAGTCGGGAAAGATTAACGTCCTGGCTGTGGGTAGCCTTCTGCGGTGGGAAAAAGATGATCCGGTTTATTACGGCGAGATACAGAATGAATTTAAGAAGGTCAGCGATTTCAGTCGCACGACCTTTGAGGCGCGCGACATTACTTATCAGTTCAGAAATGGAAAGCTGGGCTTGCGCAACATAAATATTTCCGAGGAGTCGGGAAACCTGATCGCGCTGATGGGCGCAAGCGGTGCCGGTAAATCGACATTGCTTCATGTGTTGAACGGATCCGACCGCCCTTCCGGGGGGCAGGTGCTGATCAACGGTATCGATATCCACAAAAATCCGGAAAAGATCGAAGGCGTTATCGGATTTGTTCCCCAGGACGACCTGCTCATCGAAGATCTGACGGTGTATCAAAACCTCTACTTTGCTGCGAAGCTATGTTTCAGCGATCGCTCTGAGTCGGATATCAATCAACTTGTATTAAAAGTCCTCGAAGACCTCGGCCTTTCCGAGATCCGCGAATTAAAGGTAGGCTCACCGTTGCGAAAGACTATCAGCGGTGGTCAAAGGAAAAGGCTGAACATCGGCCTGGAGCTGCTTCGCGAGCCCGCCGTACTTTTCTGCGATGAGCCCACAAGCGGATTGTCTTCCAGGGATTCCGAGAATATCATCGACCTCCTGAAGGAACTATCGCTGAAAGGTAAATTGGTGTTCGCCGTCATCCATCAGCCTTCGTCGGATATATTCAAGATGTTCGACAAGCTTCTTATCCTTGATACGGGCGGATATCAGATATACTATGGAAATCCCGTCGATGCCATTACATACTTCAAACGCAGCATCAATCTTGTAAACAGCGAAGAGGGTGAATGTCATGAATGCGGGAACGTAAATCCGGAACAGATATTCAACATCATCGAGACAAAGGTGATCAACGAATACGGCCATTTCACAAATGAGCGCAAGATACCGGCGGATCAGTGGAACGATATATTTCTGAAGTTTTACCGACCCGTTCCTGTAAAGACAGCTACGGCAATCCCGCACTCCACGCTCAGCATACCAGGCAGGATCAAACAGACCTTCCTGTTTGCCATGCGCGACGTACATGCGAAGCTACACAACACACAGTATCTTATCATCAATCTCCTGGAGGCGCCGCTGCTCGCTTTTATCCTCGCATTTATCGTGCGTTACTATAATCCCGACGGCCAAAACGGCGGCGAATATATTTTCAGCAAGAACCTGAATGTTCCGGCCTATCTCTTTATGAGTATCATTGTTGCGCTGTTTATGGGATTAACCGTCAGCGCCGAGGAGATTATCCGCGACAGGAAGATACTGAAACGCGAGAAATTCCTTAACCTGAGCAGGAGCAGCTACATACTCTCCAAGATATCCATACTGTTCACGCTTTCCGCTATTCAGACAGTGATGTTCGTGCTCGTCGGGAACTCCATCCTCGGGATCGAAGGCCTGTTCTTCCAGCACTGGTTCATCCTTTTTACGGCCTCGTGCTTTGCGAACCTTCTCGGACTCAATATCTCTTCTGGTTTCAATTCCGCTGTCACCATTTATATCCTGATCCCCCTGCTGCTCATCCCACAGCTTATCCTCAGCGGGGTTGTAGTAAAATTCGACAAACTCAATCCGCGCATCGGAAATACGGAAACAGTTCCCTTTGTCGGAGACCTGATGGCATCGAGGTGGGCATTTGAGGCAGCCATGGTCACGCAATTCAAGGACAACAAGTTCGAACGTGAATTCTTTATCTATGACCAGGTGATGGCTGACGCCGATTTCAAAAAGATATACCTGATCCCTGAATTGAAAAGTAAACTGCAGTTTGCCGTAAGTCACTATCATCAGGAGGATCCGGAAGTCCGCAAGCAGGTCTCTAAGAATCTGGATATCGTCCGCAATGGGATACAAACGGAGCTGAAGAAGTTTGGCGCCGACAAGTTTCCGGAGGTGAATCATCTGGTCCCCGGTCGTTTTGATTCGACCTTGTTCGTGACAACGTCAGAATTTTTAACCAAACTCAGTAACTACTACATCAAACGATTCAACACAGCCGACAAGCAAAAGGAGGCCAAGGTTGCGCTGATGACCGCATCACCGGAGAAGCAGAAGGAATTCGAACTCTTCAGGAACCAGTATCATAACGAAACCGTCGCGGAGCTTGTAAAGAATATTGGTGAAACGAACCGCATCATTGAAAAAGACGGCAAGCTCATTCAGAAAATATTTCCCGTTTACAAAACGCCTGAGCCGGAGCACCTCGTCGACTTTGACGCCCAGTTCTATATGCCTGCAAAGCATTTCTTGAACCGTGATGTCGATACCTATCATTTCAATATGGGAGTTATCTGGTCGATGACACTCGTGCTCGCGCTTGCGCTCTATTTCGACATTCTGCGCAAGGGGATGAATGGTCTTGGCGCGCTGACAAACCAGTTTGAGAAAAAGTAACACCATTCATCCCGGAAGGTAGCCCTGTTGATCATATGTTTTTTATCCTTTCTAAAACGCTCAGTTACCTGGTGATGCCATTGAGTATCGTGACCGGGTTGTTGCTGCTCTCACGCCTGATCAAGCCGGAGCGATGGCGCCGGCGATTATTCTGGGCCGGGATGGCGCTCCTGTTGATCTTTTCAAACGAGTTTATTTCAAATGAGCTGATGAAATCGTGGGAGGTGGAAACAAAACCATACAGCGCGATGAAAACGTATAAGTTGGGCATTGTCCTGACAGGTACCGTGATACCGCAGTTAAAACCGGATGACCGGGTTTATCTCGGAAGAGGAGCTGACCGGATCGTGCACACCGTTCAGTTATACAAGCTCGGGTTGATTGAAAAGATCCTGGTCAGCGGCGGATCCGGCCGGATCGTTGACATCGGCGAAAGGGAAGCGAACAAGTTCAGGGAAGTGATGATGCTCATGGGTGTTCCTGACAGCGTTATCCTGCTGGAGAATGAAACCCGAAACACCCATGAGTCTGCAGCGGAAGTAAAAAAAATACTGACTGGCCTCGGCTATTCGACGGATCAATGTCTGCTGATCACTTCCGCCTTCCACATGCGCCGGTCGCTCGCCTGTTATAAAAAAGTCGACCTTGGGATGGATACATTTTCAACGGACTTCTATGCGCATCATGGTCGTTACTATCCCGACTCTTTTTTTGTTCCGAAATTAGATGCATTGATCGCCTGGAATAAGCTGGTACC
>CBFGXV010000226.1:0-5405 GCA_965652755.1 uncultured Chryseosolibacter sp.
TGGTTCCGCAAGAGCGGATGCCATTGTAGTAACAAAGTGTCCGCCGACGATATCGGATGATGAAATGATCAGGATCGAAAGCTCCATCAGAAGGTATTCGAAGAAGGCTGTGTTCTTCACCAAGATCTGCTACGGCAACATTTTACCGGCGACGGCGGGGGCACCATACAAGTTTGAAAAGGTGGTGCTGGTCTCTGGTATCGCCGACCCCTCGCTCCTCGAGCGCTACATCACGACCCACTATCAGCTTGTCAGGCATTATTCATTCAAAGACCACCATTCTTACTCAGTGGCAGACCTGACGAATATTTCCGGCGCGGCCGCGGAGGCCGGAGCCGTTGTCGTAACCACCGAAAAGGATCTCGTAAAAATGGATGTGGAGATCTTCCTGAAATCCTCGGTTCCACTTTTTTATCTCCCCATTGAGATCGAGTTTCTGAAAAATGGAAAGGAATTTGATGAAATGGTGCTAAATGCCGCCAGATCCTATGCCAGCTAAAAAAAAGGCCGCCGATATTCCGCATCATCGGAATCACATCCTATTTTTGCGCGTGCGATTCAGGGAGGTAGTTCATGTAGTGCTTTTGATCCTGTTGAGTGTATGCTGGGCTGAGGCCCAGGAGCAGCCGACGCGCAGGGGATCCCGTGTTATTGATGACACCACGAAACAGGTCTACGGTCCAAACACGTCGCGGTATTATTCGGAACATCAGGTTTTCTATAACCGCCAGGTGCTTCATTCCATAGACACCTTCATTGATAACTATCACCGCAACTCATCGTACGTTCACAAAAACAATTTCCTATACCAGGATCTTGGAAACATCGGTACAGCTATACGTCCGATCTATTTCAACACCCCGCGGGAGATTGGAGCCACGACGGGATTTCACGCATACGATCTTTACTGGGACACGGAAGCGATCCGGTATTTCGACACGAAGTCGCCTTATACAAACATGCAGCTGATCCTCGGCGGGCAGGGCCGCTCGCTCACACGCGCAACGTTCAGCCGGAACATCAACCCAAGGTGGAACTTCGGCTTTACTTATCGCGGGCTGTTTGTCGACAAACAGATCCAGCGCCGGGGGAAGAATGACAGGATCACGCGCAGCAATTACTACGACGCATATACCGCCTACCAGAACAAGGACAGTACATACCGCCTCTTTGTAAACTTCAGGCGCATGCTTCACCGCGTGAATGAATTTGGCGGTGTACGCGTGGATTCCGTTGATTTTACCGGCCTCTCGGACTATTTTCTCATTGACGCCCGGCCATGGCTCACTACTCCCTCGTCTGAAGATCTGAGAACGAACTTTCACATCTTCCATCAGTTTCGCGTCGGCAGCGGCCTGCAGTTCTACCACACGTTTGACAGGTACAAACAGAAAAATAAATTCCTCGACGTCTCGAACGCCGCACAGGATGACTTCTTTGATTTTATTGAGCTGTCCGAATCTGATACCATCAGGGACGCGACCACGATCCGCACGGTCAGGAATGAGATCGGTATCAAGGGAAATCTCCTGAAGTTATTCTACAACGGATACTTTGCCCTTCGGCATTACCATATGAAGTACAACCACCTGCCTACCGCAGATACGTTGAATCTCTCGACATATCCCGCCACAAAAGGGGATGAGGCTTATGTAGGAGGCAGGATTTCGCTCGCGCTCGACTCTCTAGTGGAGTTGAATGGGTGGGCGGAAGTCTTGCTCGGCGGGCAGTACAGAGTGGAAGGTTCGATCCGCAGTAAATGGTTCTCAGCTTCAGTCAAACAAATGCTGTACAAGCCTTCGTATTTAGTACAGGCCTATCGCGGCAGCCACGACTACTGGGAAAACTGGACAAGTGGCGCTGATGTTGATGTGTCGCAACTCAATGGCTATCTGCACTACAAAAACAGCGTGATGAGTCTTTCCCCCGGGCTAACGTTTACGCGCCTGAGGAACTACATATTTTTTGAAAAGGTGAGCGATGTGGATACCGTTCAGCAGGTTCTTCCAGTCAGGTCGGATGGCAACCAGATCCTCGCCTCGCCTGAAGTTCGGTTCGCCCTGACGTTCTTCAGACATATCACGATCAGCAACCACGCCATCTATACGATCTTTCTCGAGAACGCCAATGACGCGATCCGTGTACCGGAATTGTTCGCCACCACCCAGCTATCATACTCCAATATTTTCTTCAATGGAAATCTGGACATGCATGCCGGCGTCGATGTCCACTGGAAGTCCGCGTACTACGCCCCGGGTTATGACCCCGCTATCCAGCAGTTCTATAATCAGGATGTCTTTGAATCCCCGGCATTTCCACTCGTGGACATTTTCTTCAACGCAAAGATCAAGCGCGCCCGTGTGTTCTTCAAGTACAACAACCTCATGCAGATCTTTACGGAAAGGGGATACCTTCCCACGCCGTATTATCCGGGGCAGCGCAACGTTCTTGATTTCGGATTCGACTGGTCTTTTTACGATTGATATGTCATCGGCTGAAAAATTTGTCCTCGGCCTTGAACTGCCCACTGATCCGCGCTGGGTGGATATCGCTGAAAAAAACATCTCCGACATCCTCACGGATCACGCTTACTGCGAACAGAAAGCAGCCTCATCCTGTATTTCACTCATTGTACAATTTCCCGACAGACTGGAGCTCGTGGATATGCTGACGCCGGTAGTTGCTGAAGAGTGGAGTCACTTCGAACGCGTGTTGGAAGAAATGAAAAAACGGGGATTCAGACTCGGCTTCCCGCGCAAGGACGAATACGTTGACAAACTGATGAAGCTTCAGAAAAAGGGAGTCTCGCGCGATGACTTGCTGATGGAGAAGCTGCTGATGAATGCCCTCATCGAAGCAAGGAGTTGCGAGCGTTTCCGACTTCTCTGGAAACATATTCCCGATCCGGAATTGTCTGTGTTTTATTACGAGCTCATGGTTTCGGAAGCTGGACACTACAAGAACTTCCTGAAGCTTGCAAAGGTCTACAAGCCCGAAGAACTCGTCATGCGGCGCTGGAACGAATGGCTGGAAGGAGAAGCGCAGATCCTTAAAACGCTCGAGGTTCGCGGTGACAGGATGCACTGAGGATGTGAGTGGTGAGTGGTGAGTGGTGAGTGGTGAGTAGTTGAGTGCGGTTCATGGTTCTGTGCGCCGTTGCCACCATTGTAAGTGGCTTAGATCAGCGCCCAGTCATAAATTGGAGTGAGGGAATGATGCATTAAGCGACAAACAAATCCTGGCAAGTAGCACTCACCAACTCACGATTCACGACTCACAACTGACGACTCACAACTCACAACTCACCATTCCACCACTCACGTTTTCTGCTTTTTCTTCTTCGCCGCAGGAAAAAGAACGTTGTTGAGGATCAGCCTGTAGCCAGGAGAGTTGGGATGCTGATGGAGGTCAGTGGGTTCTTCGTTCACCTGATGCTGATAATCTTCGGGATCATGTCCTCCGTAAAAGGTCCAGAAGCCTTTCCCAAAAACACCGTGGAGATATTTCGCTTCCTTGATGTCTTTGTTTTCACCCATGATGACAGCATCCGGCTTGATGAGATGTTTTTTGAATCCCGTCGTCTGACCGAAGAAGCCCGGGATTACGCGTGTGTGGTTTTGTGTTAGCATCGTGGGAATAGGATCCCACTTCGCGGAGAATTCGAAGATCGAGAAGTAATCATTGTCCTGGCGCACGCCGCGCTCGTTCGGGTGATTGTCAATATCGGAGAACTCGTATTCGTACGGATCGCGCTTCAATCTGAAGTCGGTAAAGGCGAGGGTATTCTCGAAATTAAGCTTGTCCTGCGCCTGCGGATCCGCCGGGTCGCCGTCGAACATGCGCTCGCAGATATCGACTCCCTCGGCGGCCAGCGCAATATCATAGGTGTCTGTTGCGGAGCACATCGCAAACAGAAATCCTCCGCCTGTGACAAATTCCTTGATGCGCTTGGCCACTGCCAGCTTCAACTGCGATACTTTGTGAAATCCGTGCTTCCGGGCCAGTTCTTCAGATTCCTTGACCTGCTCGACATACCAGGGCATGTTGCTGAACTGACTGTAAAATTTTCCGTACTGACCGGTGAAATCTTCGTGGTGCAGATGCAGCCAGTCGTATTTCGGCAGCGCGCCCGTCATGATCTCATCATCAAAGATCACGTCATAGGGAATCTCCGCATAGGTGAGCACAAGCGTTACTGCATCGTCCCACGGCTGATTTGATTTGGGGGAGTAGACGGCAATGCGCGGGTATTTTTCCAGCTTCATTACGTCATAATTTACTGCGGGGCTCGCGATCTCGGTGATGATCTGGTTAGCCTGCGCATCGGAGATAACTTCAAAGCTCACCCCGCGCACAACCAGCTCATTCTGGATCGCAGGGTGCTGCCTCACCATAAAACTTCCGCCGCGGTAGTTGAGCAGCCAGTCTACTTCAATTTCATTTCTGAGGATCCAGTAAGCGATGCCATATGCTTTCAGGTGATTGGTTTGATTTTCATCCATCGGGATAAGAATCGAATTCGCCTGGGCCAAGCGACAGATAAGGAAAAAACAGAATATCAGCGTCGCGCGCATCGTGAAAGAACCTTTGGATCCAGCCTTAAATTTACCCATCCTGTTGCTCATTTTCATAAGAACTCACTTAATATTAGGTTATTTGTAAAAAACCGGGGCCAAAGTGTAACATTTTGCCACTGTTAATCAACGTATTCCGTATATAGGCTAGTCTCCCTGTCCATGAATCTGATCGAAAATATCAAAGAAGGTTTACGTTCCATCCAGGCTAATCTTTTAAGGTCGATACTGACGGCCCTCATCGTCGCTATCGGCATAACAGCCCTTGTGGGAATGCTTACCACGATTGACGGGATAGAACACTCCGTGACCGAGAGCTTATCGTCGCTTGGCGTCAATACCTTTGATATCAATTCAAAGACCAACCGTAATATGAATACCCAGGGGGTAACGGAAAAATCGTATCCCCAGATAACGATGGGGGAGGCTTTAAGGTTTATTGATGAATATCCGGTTTCGTCAACGATCAGCCTGAACGCATACCTCACGGGAATTGCCGAGATCAAACGGCTTTCCAAGAAAACAAATCCCAACGTGGCCGTGAACGGCACGAACCAGGATTACTTTGCAATCAACGGGCTTGAAATGGACCGCGGCCGCGGTTTTTCACCGTTGGAGATCCGGTACGGAACGCAGGCGGCCGTGATCGGGTACAAGGTATTTACCACCCTGTTCGAAAAAAACGAGAACCCGCTCGGCGCGGAGATTACTTTCATGGGCTCGAAGTTCAAGATCATCGGCTTGTTGAAGGAAAAGGGCATGCTGGCCGAAAACAACTTCGACAACATGGTGTTCGTCCCCATCAGGAAGGCGAACCAGATGGCGGAGGGT
>CBFGXV010000227.1:0-5388 GCA_965652755.1 uncultured Chryseosolibacter sp.
GCCGATCGGCAGTGTGATGGGCCTGCCCGTGCTATAGGTGGCATTGAACGAAACGCTGAAGCGATGGCTGAAACGGTAATTGCCCACCAGCGTCACATCATGTGGTTTATCGTAATTGGCCGGGTAATATTCGCCGCGGTTAATGATCTCGCCGGCAGTGGGGTCATCCATTTTCAACAGTATGCGTGAGTAGGTATAGCTGAGCCAACCGTTCAGCTTGCCATTCACCTTCTTGATCATCAGTTCCACACCGTATGCTTTGCCGCGGGCTTCCACGACATCGGTTTCCAGATGATGGTTGAGAAGCAGCTCAGCTCCATTTTTGTAATCAGTCAGACCCTCGCCTGTTTTGTAATACGTCTCGACGGATGCTTCGAAAGTGTTGCGTTTCAGATACTGGTAGAAACCCAAAGAGAACTGATCGCCGGTCTGCGGTTTGATGTACGTGTCGCTCAGTTTCCAGATGTCCGTCGGGTTGATCGCCGCGGTATTTGACAGCATCTGGATGTATTGACGCATACGGTTATACCCCAGCTTTATACTGGACGAGTTTGAAACAATATAACGCAACGACAGCCGGGGCTCGGCGCCGTGATAGGTTGCAATAGGTTTGCCTGCGCTGTAATAAATGGTATCAGTAACGTTTGCAGCGACGCGCGGCAAGCCTGCAGCGTATGTATAGACGGCGCGTGGACCGCGATATTGATAGAACGAGTAACGGAGACCCAGATACAATGAAAGCTTTGAGCTGACTTCGAAATTCTCACTTATATAGAGGGCGCTCTCAAGGCCCTGTTCGTCTGCGATTACATCCGGTGTTACGAGCGATTCGCCCCCGACGGCATTGAGGGATCCTGGCGAAAGCCGATATTGTATCGTCTGAATGCCACCGTTCAAGGTGTGCCTTGAATTTGGGAAATAACTAAAATCCGCCTTTGCGTTGACTTGGCGGATGTCAAAATCCATCTTGAAAGCATTAACCGGATTTCCATCGCTTTCCACAGCATAGTTGTAGCTGCTGAATCCCGTGGTGAGAACGCCGTATAATTTATTGCTGAATAAGTGTTTCCACTTAAGTGAAGCATTCCGGTCGCTATAGCTGTAGGCCGTGTCATTGTTCAATGTAAACCGGTCTTTGCTCGTATAGCCCGACAGGTAGATGTTGTTGTTCTCATTCACCTGATGACTGATGTTGGCGGTGATATCGTAGAAAGACGCGGTGCTGTTACTTAACTCTTTCGACTCCAGTTGCCGAAGGAGCCATCCGGAATATGTCGAGCGTGCGCCGATGATGAACGACGTCTTTTCTTTTACAATCGGTCCTTCCAGGCTGATCCTTCCCGTTATGGGGCTGATCCCCCCGGAGCCAGTGAACTTCTTTGTGTTCCCTTCTCGTGTGTGCACATCCAGCACGGAGGAAAGGCGGCCGCCGTATTCTGCCTGTATCCCGCTCTTGTAGAGTTCAACATTCTTCAGAACATCGGGATTGAAGGTGGAGAAAAAACCGAAAAGATGCGAAGGGTTGTAAACTACTGCATCGTTGAACAGGATCAGGTTCTGGTTCGCCGAACCACCGCGCACATTCAGGCCCACGGTCCCTTCGCCCACGCTCTGAACTCCCGGCAGGGTCAGGACTACTTTCATGATATCGGTCTCACCCAACGCAAGGGGTATCTGTTTCATGGTCTTGATATCAAGCTTTTCGGTGCCCATCTGCAAGCTCATGACGTGTGCTTCTCCCTCGGCCTCGACAACAACTTCCTTCAGGGGCTTGATGTCTTCTTCCATTTCGATATCCAATCGTCCGCCTGAGAACAGCAGGATCTGCCTGGTGGTTGGTTTCATACCAATGCTCTGGATCTTTAGCTCATGCCTTCCCTGGGGCAGGGTGAGTGCATAATAACCGAACTGGTCCGTCGTGATACCGATCATCGGATTCTGTACGAACACTGATGCGCCTATCAATGGCTCGCCAGTAAGAATGTCACGCACATTCCCGGCCACCGTCGCGTCGCCCCCGGTTTCCCCTGTATTTCTGCCGATCGTATGGACTTTGCTTTCCGCTAACTTTAGCTGCTTGTCTTTCTTTTCGTACAAGGAGTAATCAAAGTTCTCTGTCCGCGGTGTAGCAGGCTCTCCGAAAAAACCGGATGGAAGCTCGCTGAGTATGGGCCGGTCGCGGGTGATAAACACCTTTCCGTCAGGACCGACGGCGAAATGAAAATTAGTTCCTTCGAAAACTTTCGCAAGCACGTCGTGCAATGGTTCGCCGTGTGCTGACACATTTGTATTCAAGGTATCGGTCCAGGCGGGATTGTAATAGAAGCGATACGTGGTCTGCTCTTCAATGGCGGTCGCCAACGCCTCCAGGCGCATAGCCTGGAAGTTACCGCTGATCAGTTGTCGGCGTTGCGCGTCGGCAAAAGTGCACAGAAGCAGCGAAGACATGAGCAGGAAAACGAAACCGGTGTACCTCATTTCACGTTGTCATAATGTTCCGCCAGTCTCTTCAGCGCCAGCTCGCGGTTGTCGGAAAATATGATCTTTTCCCGCTTCAGAAATCTTTTGAGTTCCTGCCGGCGGTTATCGAGAATCTTCAGTACAGATCCCTTGCTTCTTACAGGAAAGAATTCACCGTCCCTCAGAATAAAATAGCGGTTGCGTTCCTCATAGGTGACGGTAATAACCCTGACCTCAATTTTTTCCCGCAAAAATTTTTGTCGTGAAGCAACGACTTTGGTGTGACCGCCATAAAGCACATCGTAGAAGCCGGTTCGCGGCAGGCTGTTGGACACAGAGTCATTTACGACCTTTTCAAACCTATGGCCTGCAACGGAAAAGCTTTCCAGTTTGCCGGGGACCAGTTGGATGGCGTGTCCGCTTGGCAGATGTTCTGTAATTAAAGCATCGGAGAGCAGGTCGTACATCAGGGGTACGTCGGTGAAATATTCACCATCATAGTGCACCGCACCGGTGATCCAGTCTTCTGAAGAAAAATAGGGATGTTGCTCGAATGTTTGTTTTGGCGCTGCGTACCTGCTCCCGTTATAGATCGGAGACTGGGAGCCGAGGGCTTTACCATGGAGGTTAAGGGCGTTTCGCCGGGCTGCGCTGGCAAAGGCGGTGTCTTGCTTTGTCTGAGCGAAAGCTTGAAAGCACAGAGAGGTCAGGATAGCCAGCGTGAGTAAGATCTTGATCATGGTCGCGGCAGACAAGGCTACCGTTACGAAAAATAGACTTTTTCAGCTATAAACCCGACAGCGCCGGAATTTAAATGATTAATGTGTGAACAAATGTCAAAAAAAAAGCCCGGAGGTTTTCCGGGCTTCGTTATCAAGGTCGTAATCTTCTTACTTCGCGTAAGCGACGCTGCGCATTTCCCGAATGACTGTGACCTTTATCTGTCCCGGGTATTGCATGTCGCGTTCGATCTTCTGCGAGATGTCAAAACTAAGCTGGCTTGCGCGGTCGTCTGTAGCTTTTTCAGCGTCTACGATCACCCGCAACTCGCGCCCCGCCTGGATTGCGTAGCACTTTTCGACACCGTCGAAGCTCAGGCCGACATCTTCGAGCTCTCTTAAGCGTTTGATGTATTGTTCCATTACTTCACGGCGTGCTCCAGGTCTTGCGCCGCTGATGGCATCGCACGACTGCACAATGGGTGAGATAATGTTGTTCATTTCAATTTCGTCGTGGTGGGCCCCGATCGCATTGCAGATCGCGGGGTGTTCCTTGTATTTTTGGGCGAGTTCCATGCCCACGATCGCGTGCGGTTTTTCGAGTTCCTCGGTCCAGACTTTACCAATGTCGTGCAGCAATCCGGCGCGTTTTGCCTGCTTTACGTTCAGGCCCAGTTCGGATGCCATGATAGCACAGAGATTGGCAACCTCGCGGGAGTGCTGGAGCAGGTTTTGACCGTATGAGGAACGGAAGCGCATGCGGCCTACCATTTTCACGAGTTCGGGATGCAGACCGTGGATACCAAGGTCAATGACAGTTCGCTCTCCGATCTCGATGACCTCGTCTTCGATGTTCTTGCTGGTCTTTGCAACAATTTCTTCGATGCGCGCGGGGTGGATGCGTCCATCCTGTACAAGGCGGTGAAGGCTCAGGCGGGCGATCTCTCGTCTTACGGGATCAAAGCCGGAAATGATAATAGCCTCGGGTGTATCGTCGACAATAATCTCGACACCTGTAGCGGCTTCGAGTGCGCGAATGTTTCGACCCTCGCGACCAATGATCTTTCCTTTGATATCATCGCTTTCGATATTGAATACCGAAACACAGTTTTCGATGGCATGCTCGGTAGCCGTGCGCTGAATTGTTTCAACGACAATTTTCTTCGCCTCTTTCGTTGCAGTCAGCTTTGCCTGCTCCATGATATCCTTGATGAAGCTGGAAGCCTTGGTCTGCGCTTCATCTTTCAGCGTCGCAACCAGTTGTTCGCGCGCTTCATCGGCAGTTAGCTTTGAGAGATTCTCCAGGATCTGGATCTTCTGTTGGTTGAACTTGTCCAGTTCCTCCTTTCTTTTCTTGACGTGGTCCAGTTGGGCGGCCAGATCCGTGCGAATGTCGTCAAGTTCGCCTTCCTTGCGCTTCAGATTTTCAAGCTCTTTGCTGATGGTTTGTTCGCGTTGCCGGATCTTTTGTTCGTTTGTGATGATCTGACTCTTCTTGCGATTGGCCTCTTCTTCGAATTCCGTCCGCATCTTGAGGATCTTTTCCTTGGCTTCGAGAATCTTGTCTTTCTTGAGATTTTCAGCGGCGATTTCGGCCTCTTTCAGGATCAGCTGTGATTTCTCTTCCGTTTCCTCGATGCGTTTCGAGGATCTGCGTTTGCTCAACACATTGCCGAAAAGAAAGCTGAGAATGATCGTGGCAACAGCGCTCACGACGATTATAATCAGGTTCGTTGACATAAATAAAGAATAGGTTTTTATGTAGTAAACCCGGGGTGCCGCTTTGGCTGAGAAGGAAAGGAGGAAGGCTAAAGTATAGATTGAGAGACAAGATGGTTGAGCTGTTTTACTTTCTCAAACACAGTCTGGTCGATGACCTGATGTGTTTCCTCAGCTGCCATTTTATCGACAAGACAGTCGAAAGCCACCATTGCGATAAGGTCCTGTTTATCGTCAATCCCAAATTGCTCCCGGTAAGATTTTAATTTTTCGTTGATGAGTTTACCAGCAGTTCTTACCCTCTCTTCATCCGCGCGCTTCACCTTCATCGGGTATTCCCGGTCGGCTATTCTGATCCTAATCGAAAGTTCATCCATCAAATAATCTTACAGGTTTGCTACCTACTTAAGTGAGCTATGCATTTGTCTATCTCCCTGATGTATTCGTCTACTTTTTTCTTCAACTCCGAAACACTTCCGTCTTCCGGGTG
>CBFGXV010000228.1:0-5373 GCA_965652755.1 uncultured Chryseosolibacter sp.
AAGGCTTAAAGGTTGTTGACAAGATCGAATTGCCGGTTGAGAAGAAGAAAGAAACTCCTCCCGTCGCCTCCTCCGATCTCAAGGATGACCGGAAAGCAAAGCGTCCGAGGAAAAGAATTGCTACCGATCAGCCTCCGCAGCCAGCACAGCGCGGCGGAGTCCGGCCCGCACCGCAGAGAGGACGCGGCCAGGCGCCAGGACCTCGCGTTCAGAAGGAAGAACCTTCAGAAAAGGAGATCCAGGATCAGATCAAGGCGACGCTTGCCAAACTCAGCGGCGGAAACAAGAAAACCAGCGGGGCGAAATATCGCCGCGAAAAGAGACAGGCTTATTCAGACGCGCAGGAACAGCAGATGCTGCAGGATGAGAAGTCATCCAAGATCCTGAAGGTGTCGGAATTCATCTCGGCCAATGATCTTGCGTCATTGATGGATGTATCTGTCAACGACGTGATCTCCGCATGTCTGAGTCTTGGAATGTTCGTGTCGATAAACCAGCGATTGGATGCGGAAGCAATAACCGTCATCGCCGATGAATTTGGCTTCGACGTTCAGTTCGCATCCGCGGAAGACGATCTCGTCGTCCAGGAAGAGGAGGACACGGAGGAAGACCTGCATCACCGGGCACCCATCGTCACCATCATGGGACACGTTGACCATGGTAAGACGTCGTTGCTGGACTACATCAGAAACACCAAGGTGACGGCTTCCGAGGCAGGTGGTATTACCCAGCACATCGGCGCATATAATGTTACCACCAAGAGCGGTAACAAGATTGCATTTCTCGACACGCCCGGTCACGAAGCTTTCACGGCCATGCGTGCGCGTGGAGCTAAGCTGACTGACATTGCCATCATTGTGGTTGCTGCTGACGATGATGTGATGCCGCAGACGAAAGAAGCGATCAATCACGCGCTTGTCGCGGGAGTACCGATCGTTATCGCTATAAACAAGATTGACAAGCCCGGCGCCAATCCCGACAAGGTGAGGGAATCTCTTTCCAAGATCAATATTCTGGTGGAGGAATGGGGTGGAAAATATCAGTCACAGGAAATATCAGCAAAGACCGGTCAGGGAATAGATGATCTTCTTGAAAAAGTATTGCTCGAAGCAGAGCTTCTCAATTTGAAAGCAAATCCTAACCGTCCTGCTTCAGGGTCGGTTATTGAAGCCAGTCTTGATAAAGGCCGCGGTTATGTGACCACGGTGATGATCCAGAACGGAAGCCTGAAGACAGGCGATATACTTCTTGCTGGTCCTCATTACGGTCGCGTTAAGGCGATGTTTGACGACACTGGTAAAAAATGTCTCGAAGCAGGGCCGGCGACACCCGTTGTTGTGCTTGGTCTTGATGGCGCGCCACAGGCTGGTGAAAAGATCAACGTGATGGAGACCGACCGCGAGGCGCGGGAACTTGCGACGAAACGCAATCAACTGCTCCGCGAGCAGAGTATGCGCACGAAGAAGCACATTACCCTCGATGAGATCGGAAGGCGACTTGCCATCGGTAACTTCAAACAGCTCAATGTTATCGTTAAAGGTGATGTTGACGGATCTGTTGAAGCGTTGTCTGATTCGTTGCTGAAACTTTCTACTCCTGAAGTTCAGGTAAGTATTATCCACCGCGGTGTGGGTCAGATCTCGGAATCAGACGTATTGCTGGCTTCCGCGTCGGACGCTATCATCGTCGGCTTCCAGGTGCGGCCATCCCAGGCGGCAAAGCGGATCGCCGAGAACGAAGAGATCGAGATACGCTTGTATTCAATCATCTACGATGCCATCAATGAGGTTCGCGATGCGATGGAAGGTATGCTCGCCCCTCAGGTTGAAGAGATCATTGTCGGCAATGCGGAGGTTCGCGAAGTGTTCAAGATCTCCAAGGTCGGAACCATCCTCGGTTGTATGGTTACTGACGGAGTCATCAAACGTTCGAACCCGATACGCCTGATCCGGGATGGTATCGTAGTATATCAGGGCAAGCTTTCATCCTTAAAACGTTTCAAAGACGATGCGAGTGAAGTGAGATCAGGATTTGATTGTGGTATCGGCATAGACGGATTTAATGACATGAAGGTCGGAGATGTGATCGAAAGCTACGAGAACCGCGAGGTCAAGCGTACCCTTTAGGGCTGGTCTTATATACCGAGTTGCCGCATTGGACGTAAATAATTAGCTGTTAATACCGATGCGCTCATTAGCTGGATTGTCTTTAGTGTTTTTCCTGTCGCCATTAGCCGCACTTACCCAGGATCTTTCGACATTTGAAAAAGGGGAATACACTTCCCCGGATGGTTCTGTACTTCCGTACAGGATATTATTTCCCGATGAATACGACAAGGCCAAAAGATATCCGCTTGTGCTCGTATTGCACGGCGCGGGTGAACGCGGGAATGACAATGAAAAGCAGTTGGTTCACGGAGGAAAGTTGTTCCTGGATTCTGCGGTCAGGAAGAATTATCCGGCCATTGTCGTATTTCCCCAATGCCCGCAGGAGAGTTACTGGTCATCGGTGAAGATCGACAGGACGACCACGCCGTTGGCGTTGTCTTTCGACTATAGCCAACCCGTAACCGCACCGTTGCGCGACGCGATGGCGTTAGTCCGCGAGATCGTTAGCAAAGAAGGCGTTAATCCTAAGAAGGTTTACATTACCGGCTTGAGTATGGGCGGCATGGGTACCTTCGAGGCTGTACACCGGTACCCTGATACATTTGCTGCTGCCCTTCCCATTTGCGGAGGAGGCGACACATTGCAGTAC
Source organism: uncultured Chryseosolibacter sp. (assembly GCA_965652755.1). Taxonomy (GTDB): domain Bacteria; phylum Bacteroidota; class Bacteroidia; order Cytophagales; family Cyclobacteriaceae; genus Chryseosolibacter. Next base: position 2,758 of record CBFGXV010000228.1, read on the forward strand.
AAAAAAGTAAAAACACCTTTCTGGGTTTTCCATGGCACGGCCGACGGCGTTGTGGATGTCAAATATTCCCGTGCGATGGTTGACAGGCTGAAGGAAATGAAGGTCAAGGTAAAATACACGGAATATCCGGGTGTTAATCACAACAGCTGGGACAATGCGTTCGCAGAGCCCGACTTTCTGAAGTGGATGTTCTCCCGAAAGAAATAAGGAAGTTTCAGGGCAAAAAAAAGTCCCGCTTCCGCGGGACCCTCTCTAAGTGCAAGCAGAGAGAAAAAGATTTTATTAGTTCTGTGGGAATTCAACCTTCGGAGCATTCTCCGCTCCGGCCGATGCCTGGAATCCGGTCTTAGGAGAAAAATCCTCACCGCCACCAAACATATTCAACGCCATTCTCTTGAAATATCCTCTAACATAAGAGTTGTATTCCCGAACGGCATCATTGTAACGCTGACGCGCAACATTTATTCTGTTCTCAGTACCCTCTAACTGGGCCTGAAGATTTTGAAAGTTCTCGGTTGAACGAATCTGCGGATAAGCCTCAAAGGCCAGATTGATCGCGGTATTGATCCGGCGTCCGGCAATTTCAAGATCCTCGGGCGTTTGTGCACTGGTGATGCCGGCACGCGCCTGTGTTACTTCTGTGAGGATACGACGCTCGTTCTCCGCCGCGCCCTGAACGGTAGCAACAAGGTTTGGAATAAGATCAGCCCGTCGCTGATACGTCGCCTGGACGTCGGCAAATTCCGCGTTGACGCGTTCCTGCGATTGGATTGCACTGTCATAAATTCCAGTGCCCCACATGAAAAACATGAAACCGAATACGAGGATAACACCGATTATGACAAGGGTAACAACTAGACCTTTTCCCATACTTTAAATTTTTGACCTAAATTAACGTAAAAGTTTGAAATCTGTTGCTTGCAAACTGAGCAACACCTGAGAGTCCTTTTATTATTTCGCGGCTTCCGTCATCCGCTCAGCGCTGTCAGCCATCCGCAACTGCTCAATAAAGTCATCTATCTCACCGTTCATGATCGCCGGAAGATTGTGTTGGGTGTATCCAATCCGGTGGTCGGTTACACGGCTTTGGGGATAATTATACGTCCGGATCTTTTCCGACCGGTCACCGGTGCGCACGATCGATTTCCGCGCCGCCCCAATCTCGGACTGCTGTTTCGATAATTCGATCTCATACAGTTTTGTCTTCAGCATCTGCAATGCCCTCTCGCGGTTGCCGTGCTGCGATCGCTCAATCTGGCAGGTGACCACGATACCGGTAGGCTTGTGGGTCATTTGCACTTTTGTTTCCACCTTGTTTACGTTCTGACCGCCGGCGCCGCTGGAGCGCGCAGTCTGAACCTCGAGATCAGCGGGGTTGATCTCGATCTCAACATCCTCTACTTCCGGTAATACTACAACCGAAGCTGCTGATGTATGAACACGGCCCATCTGCTCGGTCTCCGGCACACGCTGGACCCGATGCACGCCCGACTCAAATTTCAGCAGACCATAAGCACCCTCGCCTGTTACACTGCTGATCACTTCCTTATAACCACCGGCTGTACCTTCAGTAACATCCACTACCGACATCTTAAGCCCTTTGCGGTCGCAATACCGCTGATACATACGCCAGAGATCTCCTGCAAATATGGCTGCTTCATCACCACCCGTGCCTGCGCGAATCTCCAACAGCACATTTTTGTCGTCGTTGGGATCCTTGGGAATGAGCAGATCTTTCAGATCGTCCTCCAGTCTTTCAATCTTTGAAAGCTGTTCATCAATTTCTGATTTCGCGAGATCGCGCATTTCAGGATCTTTTTCTTTGTCGAGGACCTCTTTCGCCTGTTGCAGGTGCTTTTGGGCTTCACTGAGGGCATTGTACTTCAAAACGATCTTTTCCAGATCGCGGTACTCCTTGCTGAGCTGTGAGAATTTCTTCATATCCCTCACCGTGTCCGGTTGCGCCAGCAGTTGCCCTACTTCTTCAAACCTTAGCTTTATGTCTTCGAGTTTTTCGGTCATATCAAAATGAATTTGCAAAGGTAATCATTCGGTGAAATAGTCCATAAAGACAAACTCAGCTCCAACGTTGCCGTAAACTGGGTTCACGTCTTTCACTCACGTACATGGGACAACAGTGATATTTTTTGCGAAATTTGACCCCAAACCCGAACGTATGAAGCCGGTAATGAAAGTCCTTCCATATGTGTTCCTCTGTGTCTTAATCTCATGCGGCGGCTCCCTTTCAGATGAAAAACGAAAGGAAATGCGCGAAAAGATGGAGGCGAACAAGATTGTGAAGGTCACCGAGATGGAGATCACAGAGGCTGCCTTCGACGAAGGCAGGAACATGGTGCGCAAGATGGATAGTTTGAAGCGCGATTCATCATCGCTGACCAAATATCTGTCGTCCAGAGAGGGTTCGGTACGTTTTATCAGGCCGGGAGAAGGAACGAACCGGTTGCTTGAGCAACAACTCATCGACGCGTACCTTGCTGATCCTTCCGGCGCTTTTCAGGATAACGTTCAAAAGGTCCGCAACGATCAGGGAGATTTCGATACGCTACTGTACACAAAGCCAGTCACGAAAAAAATGCAGGGTGGAAGTGATGAACT
>CBFGXV010000229.1:0-5354 GCA_965652755.1 uncultured Chryseosolibacter sp.
AAATTGCAAAGATCGAACTGGGTGAAGCTACGTTTGTCGTGCCCAGGATGCATAGAAGCTTTTATGTATCACACCTGTCGGGTGACCTTTCTCTTCTTTCCAAAAGCGTCGTGAATTTCAGACCGGCGAACGACCTGATGGGAATTCCGGCAAAGTATGGAAGGCAACCGGATACTTATTTCTTCATGCTGGGTGAATCTCAACCCGTGAAGGTGACAGGTCTTAAGGGTTTTCTTGAAATGATACCGGGAAAGAAAAATGAAATGGAGAAGTTCGCCAGAGATGAAAAGATATCCTTCAAAAATAAAGGCGACCTGTTAAAGCTTGTCGAACATTTTAATTCGATCAGCATGTAAGTAAAGGAAAAAAGGGCTCTTCCGGGCCCTTTGCTTCCCTGAAGCCGCTAGGAGAAAATAGTCATAAAACTTTCCTTCAGTGAAGGCTTCTCCTCTTCTCCTTCCTCCTGCGATGCTTCGACGTTGATACTCTTCTCGGCGATTCGCGTGAGTTGTTCATCGGTTTTTTTCTCTTCATTCAATGTAGTACCCAACGCATTGGCGATACCTTTTTTGTTCATTGTCTTCGCCAGCTGAGCCAGGCCCCCGTATGCCGCGATCTCATAATGTTCGACTTTCTGTGCAGCTATGATCAGCGCAGCGTCGCGGGTAAAGGTATCGTCTTTGGTTTCTGCAATGATGCCTTCGCTCTCGTCGATGAGACCCTGCATGGCTTCGCACTTCTTGCCCTGTGCTTTCTTTCCCATTTGCTGGAAGATCTTGTCCAGCCGTTCGATCTGTTTTTTGGTGACGTTGAGGTGTTGCTCAAACGCCTTTTTCAATTCGCCGGAAGTTGCGGCCTTAGCCATCCTCGGAAGGGCCTTCGTCAATGCTTTCTCGGCCCAATAGATATCTTTAAGCGCGTCCATAAAATAACTTTCGAGCATGGATCCGTTCCCTCCTGAGGACGATCTGACGGAGCTCTTCGCAGGAGTAGCGCTCTTGCGAGACCGCCTTTCACCTGTAGCGTTGGATTTTCTCTGTGCCATAGTTTTTTAGGGAAATGTCGTAAAAACTCCGTGCCACCTCCGTCGGGTGAGTGTGGTCAAGTCAGACGCAGAAGTCAATTCACCTGGATTCAATGTCCAGATAAACATTGTCGGGGCGAAGCGTTACGAGAGGTTTCATCTTGGGTTCCCTGGCATTAGGGAGGAAAAGAAAACGTTTTACTACTGCCTGCACGAACAGTGTCATTTCAGCCATGGCAAAATTATTTCCAATGCACAGCCGCGGACCAGCGCCAAAGGGATAGTAAGCTTTTGTCTTATCCTTGTCCGCCTTTGTATTCAGGAATCGATCGGGCTTAAAAGCCGCTGGATCTTCCCAATGTTTCGGATCGCGATGCAACCCGTAGTAAAATAAGATCAGGATCGTATCAGCGGGAAATGTGAAATCCTTATATGCATCGTCCTGAAGCGCAACGCGGTCGCTGATCCATGCGGGCGGATACAAGCGCATGGACTCCTTGATCACAGCGTTAAGCACGTCGTTGGTCACAGCTTCGGTCACGCCCATGTGATAAGTACTTGCATATGTCCTCTTCTGCTCATCCGGGTGATTTGCCAGCAGGTAGAGAGTCCACGAGAGGGCATTTGCAGTGGTCTCATGTCCTGCGATCAGCAAGATCAGGATCTCATCTATCACCTGGCGTTCCTCCATCGGCTGGCCGCTGTCTTCATACCGTGCGTCGAGCAACATATCAAGGAGGTCATTGAATTTATCACCGCTTTCCTTGCGGGTCCGGATCATCGTTCGGATGATATGCCTCGCGCCCTCCGCCTTTCGCAAATTCTTGTTCACCTCCCCCGACAGCCTGAACCACCAGCTTTTGTGCGGCTGGCGAATGTCCTTGATGACGAAGTCTTGCGTGTCGGTGATAAACCTGCTCAGTTCATTTCGCGTTTCGGGCGGTACCCTGATATTGAACAACGTGTTGATCACGATCTCGAAAGCAAGGGAATTCATGAGCGGGTATACATCCACATTCTTTCCCGTAGGGAACGCATCCAGGAACTGGTCTACAGTACGTTTGATGATCGCGTACAATGCGTGGATCTTATCGGCATGGAATCCGGGTTGTATCAGACGTCTCTGTTTTAACCAGTACTCGCCGTTGGAGGTGAGCAATCCACGACCGAGAAATCTGCCGAGCTGTTCGGTGAGTATGGGCGACTTATAATAATTCTTATGATTGGTCTTGAGAACGTGATCAATGAACCCGGGATCCTGGGTAGCGATCATACGTTTCGATCCCAGGTTAACAGCATAGGTACCATTGTATCTTGCCATACTTTCCTCCATCGACCCGATGGGATCTTTGACCTGCTTGTAAGTCCTCGCAAAGGACTCAAGCAGGGAATAACCTTCTGGCAACTTATAACTTTTCATCCGGCGGGCAGAATCGTAAGGGTTCGTAAAGTAAAGAAATAACCGAACCGTTTCAACTTCGGTCAATCAGGCAGCATGCCGTGGGCTTGTGGTTCAAAGGAGGCCGGATACCCCGTAGATCCCTACCATTATTATTGAAACAGTGCTCACCCAAAAGGCGACATCGTACAGCAGACCTCCTGATCGTATCGTCTGCAATTTTCCGTAACGGATGTGGATTGCTGCGAAAACAATCAAGAACAGCATCACAGAACCCACGGCGCCGCCAAACAGGATCATAACAACCGGCAGTTTCATGTACAGATAGATCAACGCCCAGGCTGTGGGAAAGATCCATGACAACACAGCGATGACCCGGGTGCGCTGTTTCACATTTGAAAAATCGATCCATCCGAGCTGACCAAAAAGATCCGAATACATCCTCGTCCACGCGGCAAGTGAGGCGAATACACTGGAGTAGAGAACAAAGAAGGCCCCTACGAGATAGACGTTTCTGACGCCCGGGCCCAGGGATTCCGTATATATCAGCGCGACCGTTTCGATCAGCTGATTGCCTTGCGGAATAGCCCCTCGGTTGTACAGGATCGCAGCGCCCAACAGGTAAAAGGCCGCCGTGACCGCTGTGTAAATCACCATCGCAACAATTGCATCAAGGTACATCACATTGATCCAGCCCCTGGCGCGTTCTTTCCATTGCGGCGTATTGCTAACGGGCCCGGTATACGCTGCATATCCTTTTTCAATGCACCAGTAATTGTACGCAATGATCTCATCGCTGGCCACCCCGGTAATCCCGAACGCACCAATCGCGACGCCCACTACTTCGGCGGGAAGGGCGAACGTCAGACCGCTGGCGATCTCACTCCATGAAATGTCATAAGGCGTAAATGATAGCGAGAAGACGGAGGCGATAGTCAGAATCGTAAACATGGCGATCATTACGATGGAGGTTTTCTCCACGACCTTATAGTAGCCCCGATAGATCAGCAACGCAACCACAAAGGCCCCGACCCACACCCAGATGACGACCGGTACCTGGCCGAACAGCATGTTCAAAACAATCGCCGCGCTCCCGAGCATGCCACCCAGCTGAACAACTTTCAGAAGCAGAAAGATGAACAAGGCCCAAACCGCCCAGCCCCCCTTGCCGGCACGCGGTCCCGGCAAACGATTAAATATTTGCATGGCGGTTTCTCCGGTCCGGATCGTATGCTTCCCTATCTCCAGCTGTACGACTACTTTAACAAGACAACTGACGATAATAACCCAGAAGGCTACAAATCCCGCACTTGCCCCAAGTGTCGTGGTTGCAATGAGTTCACCCGAGCCTACGATGGAGGCGGAAAGAATGAAACCGGGTCCGAGAAACTTTAGTCGTTGCAGGAAAGAGGACGGAGGCTCCTTCACAGACTTTTCGGTGATGAGATAGTGGTTCTCTTTCAAAGTTCAGTTTTACAGTATTGCGCTCGGCTTGTCATCGGGCAGCTTCGAAAATAACAAGATTCCGAAGAGTGTCAAAAAATTGAATTGAACCTCGAGTACTTGCTCTCCCCCGGTCCGCGCGTGTCATCTTGATATTTATCAAAAGATTCATTATATTTATTTGGATGTACTGGTAATACAAAACTCAGGCATTATTTCAACAGGCCCCGCTATTGCGGGACTGTCTACGGTTACCCGCACTGAATAAGTAAATCCGAATCGCCCCGGCAGAACCCACCTCCTATTGGGGCAAACCCCGCGTTTAAGTAAGAAGATACTAAATGTTACAAACTTGTTGATGGCACTTCCCGGTCGATTTCAAACAACGCGCAGGATCAGTCTCCGCGGCGTCCTCATGCTACTATCCGTTCTTCTGATCTGCTGTAATGAGCAGGAGGAAGAAATTGTTTACCGGTCGGAAATAAATCAGTGGCAGTACATCAGTCAGGAACATGGGCTTGTCTCAGATTACGTAAATACCATCTTTGAAGACAGCAAGGGAAATTTCTGGATCGGTACCAATCGCGGCATCTCCGTGCTCAGCGGAAAGGAACTTACAAGCTACAGTCTCGGCGATGGCCTGCTTGACAACAACGTGTACGCTATCAGCGAAGACCGCAATGGGGACATATGGGCGGGAACAGGGAGGGGACTGAATGTATTGCTTGACGGCCAGTGGAAATACTATTCGTATTTTTATGGGGCGCCGATCTATGCTTTAAAGGAAATGAAAAATGAAGGAGGAGTGCTGATCGGCACCGGAGGGTACGGCACCTACCATTTCAACTACGCAGACAAAAAGTTCAGCCTCTTTAATTATACCGAGGATTGCGAGCATTGCAACAGCATCAATTTTCTTTTTCAATCGAAAGACGAATCAATATGGATTGCCACCTTTGAAGGTGTCCGGAAGATCCGGGGCCGGTACATCACCAAGTTCGATAAGACCGACGGTCTTGCCGGAAATATTGCCACAACTATCAGCGAAGACAGCTGGGGAAACATCTGGGTTGGGACTGTGGAAGGAAAGACGATCTCAAAGATCAGCGGTAATACGGTATCACAGGTAAACTTCAACAATGGGCTCGAACAGAATTTCATATTTGGGATACAGGAGGACAATGACGGCAAACTCTGGGTCGGGACTGTTGAAAATGGACTCTTTCACTATGACGGCGCGATCATGAAACAGGTGTCTGATGGCCCCGAAGTTACCACCATTACCTCCTTGATGAAAGATAGTCGGGGAAACGTATGGGTCGGGACTGCAGAAGCCGGCGTTGCCATTTACATCACAAATCCCAGACCGTAGATAATTTATGAAAGTCAACTTGCTGCTGATCGTTGCAATTTCAATTCTCCCCCACATCGCGGCGGCGCAGGTTTCCCCCGGGGACTCACTTCTTGCAAATGAGCGCGCCATTGACC
>CBFGXV010000230.1:0-5336 GCA_965652755.1 uncultured Chryseosolibacter sp.
TGCGAGGTTGGAGAGAAATTTCAGATGGTTTTTGGATTTCTTGCTCTGCAATTTTTCAGCAACCTCAATTGCTTCCCTCAGCGACCGCTCCGCATCTTCAAAACGTCCGATAGCCTGGAAAAGCATTGCCTGATTATTGAGGATGATGCTGTAAGGCATCGAGGTTCTCAGATTATTTTCCGTAGCGATGTGCAGTGCGCCGGCAAACGTCTTTTCCGCTTCGTTATAGCGTCCGAGATTGTAATGCAGCACGCCGAAGTTGTTAAGGGATGATGCGATTCCCGGGTCATTTTCGCCGAACTTTTCTTTGCGGATGTCGAGCGCGCCTGTAGTGAAGCCCTCAGCCTGCGTGTAACGTCCCATCGTATTGTACAACAGACCCTGGTTTGATATGGTCTTCAGATAGCCGAGGTCGTCTGTCAGGTTTGCCTGTTCGTAGATACTTTTTGCCGCGTCGAATCTTTTTTCGGCGACAGCGAAATTTCCAGACCCATAGGCGAGCTCGCCGGATTCGCGCTGGTATCGCGCGCGTTCTTCATCAGTGAACTCGGTGTTGTTATAATACGCGGCTCCGAGATTGATAAGGGATGACGCGCGGGCGAGTCGTTCGCCTTTTTCCTGCACATCGAACAATCCCGCATTATCGCTGATAAGAATGGCATAGTCGAAATCGGTGGAATCGAATTCAGCCCGCGCCCTCTCCATATTCTTCAACAGGGAGCTTGTTGCCTTATTCAGGTTTTCTTTGGTGGCCAGGGCCCTGGCCTTGTTATTGGCCGCATTCTTGAGGTCGCGCAGAAGCTGTGCATCGACCTGCAAACATGCGAGTAACCCTATCGTTGCTAACACAACAAGACGCATCATAACTTTAACCATTTGCGCATTAATGCTTTTGCTTTCCCCTCCTGAACGGATGGATGGCCATCCGCCGATCAGGCAATATCGCTTTCCCGATAAGCTTTGATCAAAGCAAGCTCTCCTTCTTTTCCGGGTTTGGCGTTGCCGTGCTCCATACCCCAAACACCGCGGTAACCCTTGTTATAAACGTGCTGGAAGAGATTTTTGTAGTTGATCTCCCCGGTGGTTGGTTCTTTCCGCCCGGGGTTGTCGCCAATCTGGAAATATGCGATCTCGTCCCAGCATTTGTCGATGTTAGGCAAGAGGTTGCCTTCGTTGCGCTGCATGTGATAGACATCATAAAGTATTTTGCACGAAGGACTATCGACGGCCTTGCACAGTGCATAAGTTTGATCTGAAAAACGCATGAACAGATCGGGAGTGTCACTAAGCGGTTCCAACACCATGATCAGTCCGTGAGGTTCGAAGACTTCAGCGCCCCGACGCAATGCATCAACGACATTGGCAGTCTGGATTCCCATGGGGATGTTGCGTTCAAAAAATCCCGGAACAACTGTCATCCATTTTGCGTTGACACGTTTCGCTGTTTCGACACACTTCTTGCAGGTTTCGACAAATGTATCCTTGAATTCCTGCTTGCCGGTAGTAAGGGACGTCTTCCAGTTGTCGCCGCCGTCGACCACGAATACGCCCATGGTCATTCCCAGCCGGGCAAGCTCTTTGCCGATCTTGTCCTGCTCCTCGACTGTCCGCCGCAAAAGGCCATTGTCTTCGATGGCGCGAAACCCCTGATCGTGCATGTATTTGATCTGATCAATAAAGTTCTTGCCGGCATGATTTGAAAACATTCCGTCGTGTGGCGCGTAGTTTAGCTTGAAGGGTGCTGCCGCGGCTGCCTTTTCACTTTTGGCCTTGCCCGCTGTCGAGACAAATGGTATTGCAGTGGCTGCAACGGCCATACCGTTTTGAAGAAAATTTCTTCTTTTCATTGCGTGATATTTACGTTAGTTAAATAGTTGTTAGTGCGTCCGCTGGCATGAATGGGGAAAAGATGAGATCCCGGCGTCAGGTGCGCGCACTCTTTCCCATGCTCAATAATTCTCCAGGCAGATCGATTCTTCAAATCAAAAACATTGAATCCTCAAGTTAAAAACATTTTGCTAAAAACACGTAAATCGGCGTACGCGACTTCGATTCCCACCCGGAATTTTGCACTTTTGCGCTTTAACGCATCAAATGAGACTTCACCGCGGAACTTCAGAGGCAGTAATCCAATCGCTCAGGTTGATATTTGAGGAGAATAAATACGCGGATAAAGTTATTGAGAAAGTATTGAAGCAAAATTCCAAGTGGGGGTCGCGCGACCGGCGGTTCATTGCGGAAACCACGTATGACATCGTCAGGTGGTACCGGTGGTTTCGGGAACTGGCGCAGGCAAAGGGAACGGATTTCTGGAAATTACTCGGGGTCTGGTGTGTTCTCAGCGGGGTGGACCTTCCGGCATGGGAGGAATTTCACGGTCTTTCGCCTGAAGCAATACGCGACAGGGAAAAGCGCACAATGTACAGCCGTAAAATAAGAGAGTCCATTCCCGACTGGCTTGACGAGCTCGGAGAAAAAGAACTCGGAAGCGAGCGGTGGAGTGCGGAGCTCTCGGCGCTTAACGAGATTGCACCGGTTGTGTTGCGCACAAATACACTGAAGATCAACAAGGGCGATCTGCAAGCGCGCCTTGAAGAAGAAAGTATCGAAACAATCGTCCTCGATGCCTATCCGGATGCTTTGGTGCTGGCGGAAAGACAAAATATTTTTGGCTCACCCACTTTTAAAGAAGGGCTGTTCGAAGTTCAGGATGCCGGGTCCCAGGCGGTTTCACCATTTCTGCGGATAGCTCCCGGGATGCGCGTGATCGATGCGTGCGCAGGCGCAGGAGGCAAGACACTTCACCTGGCGGCGCTGATGAAAAACAAGGGCAGAATCATCGCAATGGACACCGAGCAATGGAAACTTGACGAGCTGCAGAAACGCGCACGGCGTGCAGGTGTCTCTAACATGGAGGCGAAGGTTATCGAATCGGGTAAAACCATCAAACGCCAGGCAAATACAGCTGACCGTTTGTTGCTCGACGTTCCCTGCTCGGGCATGGGCGTGTTAAAGCGGAATCCCGATGCGAAGTGGAAGCTTTCACTGGAATTCATTGACAAAGTTCGTGAATTGCAACAACATATCATCCGCGACTATTGCGACATGCTGAAACCCGGCGGTCTGATGGTGTATTCAACGTGCAGCATACTTCCATCGGAGAACGAAAATCAGGTCCGGCAATTCCTGTCTGAAAACAAAGGATTTGAACTGCTGGAAGAAAAGCATATTTATCCTTCCGAAGGATTCGACGGATTTTACATGGCTCTGATCAAAAAATCAGAGTAATGTGCGGTCCTCTCCAAATCAATGTGACGAGGAGCAAGAGAGAAATACTAACAGGCGTTGATCAGATTGGTTTCGATCGCACCAGGCTTAAACGTCCATGGAGTCGTATACGACCACTTTATCCCAAAGATGTGAACACTGTTCGATGAATTTTTTGTGAATGGGATGATCCTGGTATATGTTCTGCCCATTGATATCGTCGAAAAACATCAGTTCGGATGCACTGTAGCTTGAGTCGACGACAGGCCGTTTTTCGGTGCTCGCGGGAACGCCGATATGTAATTTCCGGATCGACTCTATTTTCTCAAGGGTCTTCAGGCCTGCAAGCAATTTGTTGAGGTCTTCTTTTGAATCAGGGTTCTTCAACCAGAAGAACACATGATGAGCGAGTTGCTTTTTGTTTTTAGGCTCCATATTTGGTATAGCGTCCACGCTGGTAGCTGTCGCAATGGCAACCGACGTGGCGATAAAGTTTCTTCGTGTTTGTTTTTCCATAATTATAGTTTTTCGAATGGAATAAAATGCATTCCTGTTGAAAATTATTTCACGTACGCTGGCATGGGAACTCCCGCCTTTAACGACGGATCAGGTACAGCTTGAAGACGCTGCAATTGAAGGGGAACGACTCCGGCCCAGATATCCAGGTCGTAGTCATTATCATCGTCTTTCGGGTTGCCTGTTCTTACCTTTGCTGATGCTTCTTCGATCGCTACAGATAAGACCATCGTGGCTTTCCATTCGCCCTCTGTGGGTTTCCTGACGTCATCCCATCGTCCCGGCTGCATCTTGTTGGTGAAGACCTCAAGCACGCTGCTCAGTTCCGGATCATCCGTTACGCGTTCCGTAACGCCAAAGAGCACAACGGACCGGTAATTCACAGAGTGATGAAAGGCGGAGCGCGCCAATACCAGGCCATCTATAAGTGTAGCGCTGATACAGACAGGAGTTGTTTTCTCTGCGAGTTCACGCATATAAGAACTCCCGACAGATCCGTGGATATACAGTTTGTCATTGACACGACAAAAACCTGTCGGGATCTGAACGGGCTGGTTGTTCCTTATAAAAGCGACGGTGCAAAACAAAGCCTCGTCCAGAATGGAATAGACAACTTCTTTTTCATAGACGCCACGCTTTGGTAACCGCGTAATGGTTGTCTTGTCAGTCTTTCGGAATTCAGTCATGTTATTTTTGTATTTCCAGAACGATCTTTCCGAACTGGTTGGAATTACCCATCCGTTGAAATGCTTCGTTAATCTGTGCCAGCGGAAAGGTTTTGTCCATAACGGGTTTGATGTTTCTGCTCTCGAGAAAATGTAACATGGAGAGGAATTCGTCCCTCGTTCCCATGGTTGTACCCAGGATGGAGATTTGTTTGGAGTACAGCGATCGCGTTGAGATCTCTGTAATGTTACCTGCAGTCCTTCCGAAATTTACGATGCGGGCGCCGGGCATTGCCAGATCGATGAACTTTCCAAACTCCGGGCCCCCCGCCGAGTCAATGATGATGTCAAAGCCGCCGGCTTCCTTTTGCGCTTGCTCAGCCCATTGGGGATCCTTATAGTTGAATCCATTCAGCGCGCCCAATTTTTTTGCGCGGACAATTTTTTCGTCGGAGCCAGAAGTTACATAAACGCGGGCCTTATAGGCAACTGCAAACTGCAATGCCCACAGAGCGGCACCTCCTCCGATACCCGTAATCAGAACTTTTTCACCAGATCGTAGACGCGCTTTTGTAAAGAGTGCCCGATATGCTGTGAGACCCGCCAGGGGTACAGCTGCGGATTCCTCGAATGAAAGATGGTCAGGTTTTCCGAAAACGTATTGCTTCGGAATTGTGATATACTCCGCAAACGTTCCGTTGTCGGGAAAGCCCAGGATCCGGTATGAGTCGCCCTGGACAATGGGATTGTTACCCCAGTCCAGACTAGGATTAATGATCACTTCGGCGCCGACCATCATGGGGTCTGCATCTTCGCCGACATCCTCGATGACGCCCGCGCCGTCAGAACCTAGAATAATTCCCTGCGGGAACTGCTGCGTTTGTTCCT
>CBFGXV010000231.1:0-5313 GCA_965652755.1 uncultured Chryseosolibacter sp.
AGGGCGACGAAAATAAATATCACCAGCAGAATTCCCATCTTGTCGCGCAACGTCCCGATTAATGCCATATAAATTTTTAAGTATTAGTGAAGTTTAGAAGCCGGATTATCGCTGAAGGTTAAGAGTAATTCAACGGTAAAGCCCGCAAATTTAATGTGTTATCTCTATTTGAAAAATTTAAGGCTTAAAATTCTGACCGCCGGGACGTGAACCCGGGTCCGAATATCGTTAAGTACCTGATCCTCAATCTTCTGATTTATCCTTGTCCACAATAAGCCGCACGGTGTTGATCCGGTTCTCTTCCGTTGCCTGTACAATAAAGGTGAAAGGCGGGATCATGATGGTTTCGCCGGTTTTGGGAAGATCTTCTGTATAGGAAAGGATTAGCCCGCTCAATGTGTCATAATCGCCGACAGGGAGGCTCCAGCCGTAAGTGTCGTTCAGATAGTCGATCTCGAGCCGCGCGCTGAGCAACCAGGTATGATCGTCTATTTTAAGTTCGATCTCAGTGTTTTCATCATGCTCATCCTCGATCTCGCCAAAGATCTCTTCGATGACGTCTTCCATACTGACTATGCCGGAGGTGCCTCCGAATTCATCTACAACAGCCGCCAGGCTTTTATGCTCGTTGATGAACCGCACCATCAATTCTTTTGCAAGGGTTGTTTCGGAAATTGTTATGATCGGCGTGAGGATCTCTTCAATGCGGGCTGGTTTTTTAAACAGCGCGGACGAATGACAATAGCCAACTACGTCGTCAATAGAATCTTTATAAACGATTATTTTCGAATGGCCGCTTTCAAGGAACGCCTCCTGTAATTTTCCAAGCCCAGCATCAATTCCCACGGCGACAATTTCTGTTCTGGGGATCATACAATCGCGGATGCGGACCGATTTGAATTCAAGTGCATTCCGAAATATCTTCTTGTCCATGGCAAGGTCCCGGTCGCTTTGTTTGACCCGGTGCATGGTCTTCAGATACTGGTTGACATCTGTGAGTCCGAATACGGGCCGCTCCTTAGAATACTCCAGCCCGAACACTGTGTTGATGATCAGCTTCGCAAGTGAGACCACAGTAAAGACGATGGGAAACAGCACTGCGAAGATGACCACAAAAGGATATGTCAGCCATGTTATCATCTTGTTGGAATTGATGATAAAGAAGCTCTTCGAAAAGAATTCAACTGTGTAAAGAATGATTACGGAGAGTATGAACGTCAGAACGATGATAGGGATCAGCACGGGAAGACTCATCGCCGTGAATTCGAACTCATACCACGACAAAAGCGTGAGGGTCGCGAACACTCCGAAGAGGGTCAGGGATGCGATGTTTCCGATGAGAGTCGTGCCAATAAACCAAGTCGGCTTACGTGAGAAGAAGGTAATGAACTTCGATGCCAGGTTCCCACGTTGTGCGCGCAGCCCGATCTGTTCTTTATTTGCAGACAGATACGCTACTTCAATTCCGGAAAAGAAGATAGAAAAAACAAGAGAGCCAATCATGCCGGCTAAAAACGCGCTGTCCATATTATTTTCGCCTTCTCAAATTAAAAAGAAAAAAGAAGACCAGCGCGAGCATAATGGCCCAATACCCGTTAGCAAAGCCGACAGTCATCACCTGGTGAATGCCGATGATGCTGAAGCCGAGGGCCAGCGAGAGTAAAAGTACTTCAGGAAGTTTCATGTATTACAAAAATACCAGGCGAAGTCATTGTGCAAATTAATCTTCCACCGAAAATTCTCCTTCAGGCTTCTTGATAATGTAATCAGACATATCCTGTTTTGCCTCAAGACCCTGACCGTAGATGACGTCTGTCTGTTGACGGATGGTGACAAATTTATCGGTGAATATTTTTTCTTCGGCGGGTTTCCAAAAGAGCTCTTCCGTATTTAGCTGCTCGTTCTTTTCCAGGTTTTTTACCTCTACTTTTCCGCGCGCGCGCCATTGGTGCTCCTTCTTAAAGTAATAAGCTTCATTGGCGCGCAGTGTCGATTCGAGTTTTCCTGTTTCGTCGTAGAATTCGAGGTAGATACCCTTCGGAAATTCACGATCCTCGTTCTCGAATTCGTGAACCTCGGCGGCGATCATTTTTACTTTCACATGGTTATCCTCCGTATAGAAGAGTTCGATATTCTCAACTATTCGCAGGGGTCCGTCGTAAACAAGAGGTTCCTTCAGCTCGGATTGGTTGCAAGAGTACAGCGCGAGGGCAATAAAGAATGCGACGGGAGATCTCAATCGCATAAATGAAAAGGCCATAGTGCTGACTATGGCCCTGTCAAGGTGAGATTTAAGAACGTTTAATCGAATCTTCGCTTGATGAACCATTGATCATTAAAGGTGATGCCGAAATAGATCTTAAAGTAATTCTCTTGCAGGATATTCTCCGATTTGTCACCGCGCTTGCCGTATTTGAACGCAAGGTCGACTGAGTTATACCGGCCAGCGGGCAGTGTAAAGCCAAAATTAATGCCAATATCCCTTACCGGATTGTTATTGGCCAGGAAAGGATTTTCCTCCATGCTCAGACCTGCGCGGTAAGTCATCCTTTTCAGATAGTTCTCGGTATCGAACGGATCCGGGATAACTTCCGCACCAACGGCTGCGCGCCACGACGTTTGTAATCTGTTCTCCAGCCCGCTGATGTTTTTGAAAGTCGACCAGTCCTGGTAAGAAAATTCTGTTCCGACGCTCCAACGCTGACCGCGACTAAGTGAAAGTCCTACGGTGATGGCCGATGGGATCGAATAACTTCCATTTCCTGAACTCGGAAGCACCGTGACGTTAGTCGTATCTCCGACGGCATTGGTTCTGAAGATCCGGTCTGTCTTCCGTGCATTCAGTTCGGTAGCGAAATCGTAAGTCGCGCCAAAGCTGAGGCGGTAGCGCTGTCTGCTGAACAGAGAATCCTTGCTGAACGAAATACCGGTGCCAAACATAAAGTCTCTCACATAGGACTTTTCCTCAATAGCCGCCATATAGTTGACGGGTTGTGTGGAATTGATCAGCTGATTCTTGTATGTATTAACGATAGAGCTGAAGATATATGAGGCTTTGAGACCAACAGCAATATCCTTGGTCAGGCGAACGCCATTTGACCAGTACAATTGAGTCAGCCCGCCGTCTCCCTCTTCAAGCACGCTAACCTCTTCAGGACTGCCAGCGATATTGTCCGTGTATTGTAATCTGTAATTAACTGCTGTATAAGGCATCAGGCCTACTGATGTTGTCCATTTTCCCGGCTTTATGGGAAAGGCTGTGACCAGGTAATTCATGTTTCCACCCTGGCTGGTTTCGCTCAGCGTGTCACCGCTGATACTTCGGCGCTCAGTGATCAGTCCGGCTTGAAAAGAAGTGTTGATCGAGTTATATACTAAGAGCGCAGGATTTTGATTGTTGATGAACCAGAACTGCGGCTGACTGACACCAACGCCGGCCATTCCCTGCTGGTTGATCAAAGCGTTCCCGTATGGTTCGCCAATGCCAAAGGACGTAAAAGGCGTGCGCGCTGCCTGTCCGGATGCTTCAACGGCTAAAAGCAGGCCTAAAATGATAAAAACGTATTTACGAAAGATTGACATTATGGATCAAAATGCTGTTTAAACCGATGAGCACTAAATCAGGGACCGCAAATATGGAGGCTTTCAACTGGTTTTCAAAAAATCCGGCATCCCCGCCGCATAAAATCACCCGTAAATCGGGAAAATTAACTTCGTACTGCCGGACGATGCCCTCAATCTCAGCGAGTAACCCGTTGACCACCCCGCTTTGAATGGAGGACTCCGTGCTGTCGCCGATAAGTCCTACCCCTGCTTTCGCGGTGACTAACGGCAATTTCGCCGTGAAAGTATGGACGGCGCGAAAACGCATGTTAAGCCCTGGAGAAATGCTTCCTCCGCGGTAATTCCGCACCTTGTCAACAAAATCATAGGTAATGCACGTCCCTGCGTCAATGACAAGATTGTTCGACCCGGGAAAAAGTTCTAATGCGCCGCAAACCCCTGCCAGCCTGTCCATGCCCAGTGTGTCCGGCGTTGCGTACAGATTGTTAAGGGGCAGGGGCAGTCCCTTCTTCAGGATGAATTTTTTCCCGTTAATCACAGCCTGCGAAGCTATCTCTTGTGCGTCGGCATTGACCGAGCTGATCAGAAGATTCTCGTATGAAGCGGATCGAACGAATGAGTATAGCTCTTCGAGAGCAATGAACGTAAACTTGCCGACCAGTTTTTGCTGATCGAAAATTCCTACCTTCGCTGCGCTATTTCCCGAATCAATTACAAGATTCATAGTCCTTTAAAATCAGGTCCAAAGGTAAATGAATCAGCTTTAAGCATGAAATAATGAACAGGGTATGCAATTCAGCTAATTACCAGGAGACTATGCTAACCAAATCGAAATACCGTGTTGTCGGGCTGATGTCCGGAACCTCTCTGGATGGACTTGACCTCGCCTATTGTGTATTTCAACAACTTAAGTCGGGTTGGAAATACACGATCGAGAAATCCTCGTCGGTGAAATATCCGGCGCGGTGGTTATCAAGATTGTCGCAGGCGCACGCTTTATCGGGTGAGGCGCTCATGGCTTTGGACGCTGACTTCGGCACGTACATGGGAACACTGACACGCGCATTCGCGGATGAGCATCAACTCCGGCCAGACTTCATCGCATCACATGGTCATACCGTGTTTCATCAGCCGGAGAAACGATTCACCACGCAAATTGGCAATGGTTATTCGCTGGCCACGGCGGCTGGCCTGCCCGTTGTATGTGATTTCCGGATGCAGGACGTCGCTTTGGGTGGCGAAGGTGCACCACTTGTTCCGGCGGGAGATAAATTTCTCTTCCATGAATACGACGTGTGCCTGAACCTCGGCGGCATTGCGAACCTGTCTGTTGATGTAAAAGGCAAAAGGCTTGCTTACGACATCTGTTTCTGCAATATGCCGCTTAACATTTTGTCGGAAGAAGTGTCAAAGAAGTTTGACAAAAATGGCATGATGGCTGCGAATGGCACCGTGCATCAAACGCTTCTTACATCATTGGGTAAAGTCTATCGGAAGTATAATGCAAAACGTCCATCTCTTGGCCGGGAAATCTTTGAGAAAGAGATCCTCGTGTTATTGAAAGATGCCAAGATCCCGTTAGCAGACAGACTGGCGACATTTACGGAGTCGGCGGCGATTGAAATTTGCCGTGCGATCAAATCACACCGGACCTCTGCGCGTGTGCTCTGTACTGGCGGCGGGGCGTTTAATTCATTCCTCGTTTCCCGTATGCTCGAACACGGTGGCGATGAGCTCACATTTATCATC
>CBFGXV010000232.1:0-5304 GCA_965652755.1 uncultured Chryseosolibacter sp.
ATCTCTATACCTACCAGGCGAGGATCTGATCTGTCAAATCAACCAGCACCCGGTGATCCCCAATCACCGGATACTGATTGACAATTCCGGGCTAGAGAGATCCGGTAAATTCCGAGCGTTTATTTTTTTTTCGCGCAGAACCGTTATTAACGGATTCCTGCCCACTCTCCATTGCTTTCTTCAGATCCCTGATGTCGTCCTTGATTATTTTTTCCGCAACCGGGCTGAATAGTTTCGCCGCTACTCCACCGATATCTCCCGCAGGCAGCCTGTAAGTCATCTGGACTTTTACTTCGGTTCCGTTTGGAGTTTCACGGAAACGAACTTGCCCTGCGTTATCGACAGTTGATCCCGGCAGGGAGCGCCACGAGATAAATTCGTTCTGGTGATCTTCAAGGATCTCAGCTTCCCAGGAAAGTTTTCCAATACCCCCCGGACCTTTGGCCGTCCAACGCGAATGGGTCTGATCCGTTTCCTCTACCTTCTCCAGGTGGCTCATGATGCGCGGCAGATTTTCAAGCTTGCGCCAGAATGAATATACTTCAGATGCTGGCTTGTCCAATGAGACCGAAGTTGAGACTTCCACGGGTGAACCGGCCTTTCGCGCCGTGTTCCTTCCCATGGCGTTATTTACCGCACAGTATCCGCTGAGACCGCGGATCAAAAGAAACCCTCCCGCGAGAAGCATACCGATACCACCCGGGCTTTTCAGGTCCCGAAGAGCCATAACTGTAAGGGCTGCGCCCCCGATGGTTGAAATTATTCTTTCGGAATCGCCCACATTCAGCGAGCTTGTGCCAGTAGTCGGCGGAATGGCGCTGACGTCAGCGTCGGGGTTCATGTTGGTTGTTAAATCAGTTGTATCCATTGTTTTAATCGGGTTAAATAATATTTCACAGCGGGTTCTAAAAAACACATGCTGGCATTCCGGGAAAGAATACACTGTCAGAAGGAGCGAATAAAAATCAGATTACCAGACTTATATTTCTGCAAAATCATCCGAGCCAGACTGAAAGGCATGGGCATTCTGTTACCCGCCCGCCAGAAATGGGTACCTACTTACACAACCGTCGTTTTCAGCGACGTCTTCGCATTTTCATCACGATAAAAATGATGATCGCTACGACGAGGAAAACCACGAAAAGCGCCGTGTAAAAACCGGCACTGAAAATGTCTCCCACGAGTTCGCAACCGGTCAACGTTACCATCATGAATACCAGGGCGAGTGCTATTATATGTTTCATTGTTAAAAAATTTAGTCTTTGTCTGTCTGGCTTATTTACTTCACTTTAAGGTTCGGCGCATTTACGTCACTCTTTTTGAGCTGAACGGGTTTGCTCTTCTTGCGAATCTTCATGTTCAATATCTCGATACCAAGTGCAAACGCCATCGCAAAGTAGATGTAACCCTTGGGCACATGAACATGCAGACCTTCGACGACAAGTATGAGACCGATCATCATCAAAAATGAAACCGCCAGTAACTTCATGGCGGGATGTTGGTTGATGAAGTTACTGATCCTTGTGGCGAATGTAAGCATGACCCCCAGCGATATGATGATAGCGATGACAATGATCAGTACGTCATCAACCAGGCCCACCGCTGTCAGGATCGAGTCAAAGGAAAATACGACGTCAAGCAAAATGATCTGTATGACTGCTCCCTTGAGCGACATCACCTTTACCTCGTGTGTATCTTCGTCAAAGCCCTCTAGTTTCGCATGGATCTCGGAGGTGCTCTTGGCGAGCAGGAACAGTCCCCCCGCGATAAGGATAAGGTCGCGGAAGCTCAGGCCGAATTCGCCAAAAGTAACAAAGGGCTCCTTCAGCCCGATGATCCAGCTCACCGTGAACAATAGTCCGATGCGTGCGATGAGCGCGAGAAGTATCCCGAGTGTACGAGCCTTTTTTTGATCTTCAGGTGGTAACCGGTCGGCAGTAATAGAGATAAAGACGATGTTGTCTATTCCCAGCACGATCTCCAGAAATGTAAGGGTCACCAGACTGATAATTCCTTCCGTTGCTAATAAGGCTTCCATAGCATTAATAAAACTTTCTATAGGTAAAGATTGTACCATCCCGTAAGCAGGCTTCGCTCAGGTAAGCTCAACACGATCGCCGTTCCCATTACTGATGCATTCGCAACGTGATGTAGACCTAATTACACAGGTGGCACGTCCTTTTATTGCTCCTTCATAATGAGCGGAACGCCGACATCTACTTTCTCCGCCCGTTTGTGTTATAACCTGGTCTCGATCAGCCTGATCGCGCTGGCCATCTATCTTGGCAGAGGTATCCTCATGCCCTTGTTCTTCTCCATTATCCTGGCGTTGATCCTCTCTCCTATTACCGATTTTCTGATGCGAAAAGATATGCACAGGTTCCTGGCGATCCTGGTTCCGCTCGTCCTCGGTTTGTTAATCATTTCGCTGCTCATCTATTTTTTATCATCACAGATCAGTCTTTTCTTCAACGATATTCCAGCGCTCCGCGAACGCTTCAATGAGCTCCTGTTCATGGCACAGCAGTGGGTCAATGAAACTTTCAACGTCGCTTTGTGGCAGCAGGACCGGGTCATTACCGAGACTGCTGAAAAAATGAAGGATAGCGGTCCGCGTGTTCTGCAGCAAACGTTTATTACAGTAACAGAGATCATTTCCTATTTTGTACTTTTCCCCTTCTACACGTTTCTCATACTATATCACAAGGCTACGATCAAAGCGTTTCTCGTCCAGGTTTTCACCAGAAGTGAGGAAGACCGGGTCGTGGATGTCTTGCATGAATCGCAATCGATCATCCTCCAATATGTGACAGGATTATTGATAGAGCTCACAATTGTTTTCAGTCTGAACGCCGCGGGCTTCCTGATCTTCGGTATCAAGTATCCGTTCTTTCTCGCGCTTGTAGGAGCGCTGCTGAACATCATTCCCTACATGGGAATGCTGATAGCGAATATTTTTTGCATCGTTGTGACGCTGATCTCGTCAGATAATATATCCGACGCGCTCATTGTGGCGGGGGTATTCGCGGCCGTGCAGGTTATTGACAACAATATCCTGATGCCGCTGGTTGTCGGAAACAAGATCCGCATCAATGCAATTGCAATTATTACGGGAGTGATGGTGGGCGGCGCGCTGGCAGGTATTCCAGGGATGTTCCTCGCCCTGCCCGGTATCGCCCTGATGAAGGTTCTCTTCGAACGGGTTGAAGACCTGAAGCCATGGGCGACGTTACTCGGTGATGAAACTGTGGACGACTCCGTTAAACGAACGCGTATCAGGAATGCGTTAACACGTTTTAAAAAGAAACCGGCAACTAGATCCTGATCGCGCCGGCTGATGATGGATCGACTATGTCAAGATCAATCACCTTTGGAAGAACCGGCTTCCCTGGCCGCCCGGGCCTCACGCTTCTCCTGCTTCCTGAAATATCCCCTGAAGAGGAAATTATGTTGAAGCGCTTCCATGTTCTCATCCAGTTTCTGTGATGCCTGTGCGGCGTTTTCAATTGTCTGTTTCAGCTGGTCGGCTGCGACAGTATCGGCAAGCAGAACGCCCACAGCGTTGTGCTTTTCATTGATCTTCGTCGCAAGGTCTTCAAGACCTTGAGAGACCTCTCCGGCATTTTCGCTTACCCTTTCGATGTTAGCCAACGCGTTGCGGAATGTATTTGCGTAGCCGGTGTCAGAAACCAGCATGGGTACTAACCCAGGTCCCGTTCGAAGTTCCTGCACCAGAGCTTGAAGCTCCGCCGATGCCTTTGCTGTATTGGATCCGGTCGAGCGGAGGTTCAGAATGGCTGCACGCAGTTCCTGCGCAATCGTGCCATCATTGAGAAGTTCGCCCACAATGCCCTGTCCATCGTTGATCTTCCTGGCAATCGTACTCAGATCAGAGGTCAGATTCCTTGTGTTCTCGCCGACATCTTTTGCCAGGTTGAGGATATCCTGGGTGTCGGTCGGAGAGACAGTATTCAGTGTATCGTCATCTGTCACGACTTTATTGGATTTTCCGGGACGGATCACGACTATTTTGCTTCCGACTAACCCATCGGATCCAATAGCCGCTAATGCATCCGACTGGATGAACTGATTTTGATTTTCTTTCAACGACAGGTCCACGATCACTTTGCCTTCCGAAACGATCCGCACGTCAGATACAGTGCCGATCTTAACACCGGAAAGCCAGACGTTGTCACCTGGTTTCAGTCCCTCAACATTCTTGAAAACCGCAGACACGGTAAAGGTGCGGCTGAAAATATTGTTTTCACTTCCGATAAAAAAAACAGAAACGAGGAACAGTACAATCCCTGCCAATACAAAAGCTCCTAATTTTATGTGCTGGGCAATTTCTTTCTTTTCCATATATGAACGCGATTACAGTTTAGTAATTAAAAAATGGTTCCAGCTCGGGGTCTTTTGTGGTTTTGAGCTCGTCAAAAGTTCCTTCAAGGCGGTTCACACCTCCGACAAGGGCAACGATCCGGTCGGCGGTGTGCTTTGCGCTGCTGATGTCGTGGGTAATGATGATCGAAGACATCTTGTACTTCTCCCGCATGGAGAGGATCAGATCGTTGATCTCCATCGCGGTTATCGGGTCGAGGCCCGATGTCGGCTCGTCGTACAACATGATCTTTGGTTTAAGGATCAAGGTTCGCGCGATTCCAACGCGTTTGCGCATACCACCTGAAAGTTCGGCGGGCATCTGGTTAATAGTGTGGGCAAGGCCGACATCCTCCAGTGCAGTAACGGCCAGCTCATTCAGTTCCCGGCGGTTTGTTATCCCGAAGTTTCTCTTCAGCGGAAATTCGAGATTCTCGCGCACCGTCATCGAGTCGTATAAGGCGCTGCCCTGAAAGGAAAATCCGATTTGCAGCCGGAGGTCATTGAGTTCTTTTGCGTTCAGTGAAAAAACGTCTTTTCCAAGAACGTTGATCGTTCCTGAGTCCGGCTTGATCAGGCCTACCATACACTTGATGAGCACAGACTTGCCAGTACCGGAACGCCCCAGAATGACAAGATTTTCCGATTTGTACAGGTCGAGGTTTACGCCTTTAAGGACATCCCGGTCTCCAAACGACTTCTGCAGATCACGTATAGAGGCCATGATTTCCGGGTGGTCCAGGGTCTCTGTTTGCTGCGCAGGGAATGTGGTTGGCTTCATGTGCGGAACAGGTTTACGAACTGCAATGAAATAAGATCGATCACAAAAATCAGGATCATTGAAATTACGACAGCCGAGTTCGCAGCCTTCCCGACGCCGGTGGTGTCCTTCTCAGAATGATATCCGGCGTAACTGCCAACCAG
>CBFGXV010000233.1:0-5299 GCA_965652755.1 uncultured Chryseosolibacter sp.
GAGCAAGCGGAAGATCGATGACCCCATGAGTCAGTATCACCTGAAGTTTCTGGAGAACAGGCTGGCTGAAGTTAGCGAATAATTTTTCTTTTCCGCCGCCGTCGCATACATTATCCGGGCACCGCGTACAACTGTCAGCGCTCGCGCAAAGTCAGCGTATGTGAACAATGAATGCTACGAGGAGATGTTAATATGGTAGACATCTGTCTCGTTCCGCGAGATGTTACTGACGAAAAAACCTCCTGGTTCCGAGATCTCCTCAACGAGGTCAAATAGTTTGCAGCTTTTGGGCAAGCCAGGGAAGATCAGCAGGAATGAATACTCAATTCCATCAGGTATTTGTGTCCAGGAAGGCGCGATCGAAATGTTCTCGGCGTGGAGCAACTGAGAGCGTAGTCCTGAAGTGCGATCGACCAGGAAAGTTGTCTTCCAGATTCGGATCAACATATTCTCCCATTTGTTCCGGAAATAGCAATGAACATAGACAAAGGAATCCTCGAGCGTGGCAGGGTCAATGCTGGCCAGCGCTTCGGCGTCTATTTCGGGTTTTAATACATCCGGGGCTTCTTGTTCTTTGCCAGTAGCAAGGGGATCGAAAGATACGTTCACGACTGCCGAATTATAGTGCAAACTTACCCAGGATTTTTGGCAAAAACTATGAGCAGAAGTCAGAGAGTCGACGCCGGGTGCAAAGGTCGCTCAGCGCGTTGAGACAAAAAAAACCCCCGGACGACTTCCGGGGGATTTTATTTACCTAACCTATACCTGAAGGTTGACTGTTATAGTCAATGACTATGGTAAAAAATATTATGCCAACCACCTGGCGGTGCCATTGCCGACGGCGGCGGTCGCTTTAGCAGCGCAAAAGCAGTCCGTTCTCCTGCAATCGATTTCAGTGTAAGGAATTATTCCGTTTTTGGTCCCTCCATGACTGAAGCCGACGCTTCCGAAAGCTTCGACGCGAGGGTCACGAGTGCTCCATTGAATATATTGTTAAAAACGTGTAGAAGCATATCCCCAGGGCATATGGCAGATTGGGCCAGCCTCATTAACGCATCGTATTCGGGAGTGGTTGTCAGGATTCAAGGTTCTGCACATTTCCACATAATTATCCACAAGTATGAAGAGATGCATTTTCTGTCGTGAGTAAGTTTATTTTGACGATTTGCTGGGATTTAAAGCGGCTGTTCGCTCTCCCCGACACACAGGCCTACCGTAGCATAACGCCGGTTCAATTAAATGCGTCAATTTGGTTTCCTTTTGCTGCTTTCCGGTATTCATAATATCCTGAGAGCATGAGGCTTATTTCAAGATCTGGCAAACAAAAGCTTGGGTGGAATCAGGCTTAACCCTTATCCATTAATGAACAAGAGGCGACATACGCTGCGTTATTTTTTTTGCTTCACCTGCATGTTTTTGCTGACAGCTCCAATTTTCGGACAGAAAAAGTATTCAGTCAGCAACTCGCTTATATCATTCACGTCAGACGCTGAACTGGAGCTCATCACAGCCACGTCGAGTAAAGTCCAGGGTTTAATTGATCCTTCGAACAATCAGTTCGCATTCACCGTCGACGTAAAATCCTTTCAGGGTTTCAACAGCGCGCTTCAGCGTGAACACTTCAATGAAAAGTACATGGAGAGCGATAAATTTCCGAGGGCGCGTTTCGCGGGAAAGATCATCGAACCTGTAGACCTGACGATTGATGGTTCGTATGATGTCCGGGCCAAAGGTGATCTGGAAATTCACGGTCAAAAACAGACAAGGATCCTAAAATCGAAGATCACCGTAAGCAGTGGCGTTATCACTGTTGAAACGCGTTTCTTTGTTCCCCTTGCGGATCACAATATTTCGATACCCACCATTGTCAGCCAGAAGATAGCCACAGAAATTGTGGTGGATTTTAATGCTACCATGTCGATGCAGCCCCTATGAGAAGAATTCACATCCTCATAATCATTTCCTTCTCGCTGCAAGCCACCTTGTTATCAGGACAAGTACCATTTTTTCACCAGTATCATCCGCTTAAGAGGAATCAGCCTATTCAGGTCAATGCGTTATTTCAGGACACGAAAGGGTTCATCTGGTTTGGAACGGATCGGGGCCTCTTCCGCTTTGACGGCACGGATTATAAACACTATACGACAAAGGATAGTCTTGCAGACGAACATGTCACGGCATTGGCAGAGGATTCGGTGGGGAGGATATGGATCGGACATCGCAACGGGATGTTGTCGTGGCTGGAAAAGGGAAGGGTACGACCATTTGAAACCCGCGAGGGCTCTGCGGTAGAGCCGGTTTCCGATATCCTGTTTGACAAGAGGGGAGTGATGTGGTTTTCCACACTCAATGATGGGTTGTATTATTTCACGAATGACCGCCTTTTCAGGATCGATCAGGCGGAGGGTTTGCCAGACAACTTTATTTACGATCTGTTCGAAGATCCCCAGGGCAATGTGTGGGCCGGAACGGATGCAGGGGTTGCTGTCTGCTCTCTTGCAGACAGGAAGGTACAGGTAAGGATTATCAATAACGATCAGGGACTGCCCGACATAATCGTAAAAAAAATCAAGCACATCAATGGCGATACCATCGGGTTTGCTACCGAGGACGCGGGCATATACTCCTATAATCTGAAGACACAGGAGATAAAACAGATCATTCGGTCGTGGGATTTCGGCACCATCTCCGATTTTGCCGTGAAAGAAAATCAACTTTGGATTTCCAGTCCGCGCAGCGGGCTGATCGTACATGATCGGCAGATCGACCGGACAAAGCATATCAATGGGTTCAATGGAATAAGCCTGCTGACGGTAAATGCACTGTTGAAGGATCGCGAAGGAAACATCTGGGCCGGTTCTAAGACCGGACTCACCCGAACATCAGGTGATGCCGTCGAGCACCTCGGAATGGAAGAGCCATTCACCGGCAGCAATGTTCTCGCGCTCACCGTCGACGCCAGTGAAAGGATATGGTTTTCCACACCAGCGGGGTTGTTTGTCAAAAGCTACGACGGTAA
The DNA here is from genome assembly GCA_965652755.1 of uncultured Chryseosolibacter sp. Classification (GTDB taxonomy): domain Bacteria; phylum Bacteroidota; class Bacteroidia; order Cytophagales; family Cyclobacteriaceae; genus Chryseosolibacter. The sequence goes on from CBFGXV010000233.1 coordinate 3,020, forward strand.
CCGCAGGGAATCCCTGTCGAAGAAGATCCAGAATCCGCTCCTGAAAAAGTCTCCGGTCATCAGCCTGTATACAGATTCGAGAGGGTACGTATGGGCTGGACTTTATGGTGACGGTTTGCTGCGGATACATCCGGAGACCTTTCAGATCAGACACTTTGACAAGGAACTTCGCAATGGGAATATTCTCAGTATTAATGGAAAAGCTGATGTTATCTGGGTTGCAACCCTCGGGGGCTCAACATCCCTGACATTTGAGAACGATAATTATACGATTCGAAACTATAGTTCGGCAGATGGACTGAGTTCTGATTTTATTTATCAGGTGTTTACTGACAGCAAAAACAGGACGTGGTTTGCCACCGATGGCAAAGGCGTGACCATGCTCGACAAGGAGGGCTTTCATCATTTCCAGGACGGGCTTGCTTCAGGTGTCGTATACAGCTTCACGGAAGATGTCGACAATAACATCTGGATTACGTCACAGGATAATGGCATATACAAGTTTGACGGGAGCAAGTTCGCAACTGTGCCAGAGATAAGACTAAGGGATAATTCTATCCAGTCGATCTCGGCCGATCATTATGGAAACTTGATCGCCTTGCATAATTATGGTATTGATGTTTACGATATCAGGAAAAAGCAGATGAGGTACTGGGGTGAAGAATCGGGTATCCGCGACAAGCAACCAAACCTGAACGCTATCACGACTGATAAACACGGCCAGTTATTTATCGGCACCACAAGGGGCATTATTAAATTCTCTTTGAACAACGATCATACGTCGCCCGCTCCTTTGGCGGAGATCGATGCTGTTCGGGTCTTCGGCGAGGAAACAGATGTTTCAGCTTTATCCAGTCTGAGATACAACGAAAATAACGTGAGCATCCATTATTTAGGATTCTGGTACCGGAACATTGAAAACCTGAATTTTCTCTACAAACTGGAGAACTATGACCTGGAATGGATTGGGACGAGGAACCGGGAAGTGACTTATTCGAAGCTTCCGCCCGGAGATTATATTTTCAAGGTCAAAGTTTCCGATTCAGACGACTTTACGCATGCCCACGAAACATCCATCTCATTTTCCATCGCCAGACCTTTCTGGAAAACGAGTGCTTTTTACGTTTTTGTCATTGGTCTGTTCTTTATCAGCGCCTATGGGATGATCAAGTTCAGAGAGAGAAAATTGCTCGAAGATAAACTGATCCTTGAAGCAAAGGTAGAGGAGCGAACGCGTGAGATCCAACAGAAGACCGAAGAGATCCAGGCGCAAAACGAAGAGATCATGGCTCAGGCCGAGGAGATCCAGGGCATTAATGAAAACCTGGAAATGCTGGTAAAGCAACGTACGGCAGAACTCGAGAAAAAGAACAAGGCGTTGGAAGAATATGCCTTTATAAATGCGCACAAGCTCAGAAGTCCGGTTGCTTCAATATTGGGCCTGGTAAACCTGCTTGCCAAAAGCGGGCAGAAGGATGATACGACGGTCATCCGCGAGCACCTGAAACATTCCGCGGACAAGCTTGACGCCATCGTGCGATCGATCACAAAAGCAATCGAAAAGGCTGACAACAAACTCTAAGATATTCTGTGTCAGCCGTCTCCCTTGAAATTATCAACACAGGATAACACCTCCGAACGTCCGCCGCTGGAATCCGTCGCGGCTTGTCTTTAATCGGCGACCACCCGTATTCTTTTTTCATCAATTCATGGTTGAAAGAGCATACCCTGTCATAAGCAGGTATAGTTCTTTTATAATGATTGAAAAAATAACAACCAGAATATGAAAAGGTTAGGCTTGAGTGGAACCGTGCTGATAGCGTTGCTTATGTTGGATTCCTGTGCTAAAAACCCTGTCACCGGGCGCAGTGAACTTATGTTAATGTCTAAGGGGCAGGAAATAGCGATGGGTCAGCAGTCAGATCCCGAGATTGTAGCATTCTTTGGCTTGTACGAGGACCAGCGTCTTCAAAGTTTTATAAATGAGAAAGGAAAGCAAATGGCAGCAGTTTCACATCGGCCGGACCTGCCATATGAATTTAAGATCGTTGATTCTCCTGTTGTCAATGCCTTCGCTGTTCCTGGCGGCTTTGTATAATTCACACCTGGCATCATGGCCCATTTTAATAATGAAGCGGAGTTCGCCGGCGTGCTCGGACATGAGATTGGCCACATTACTGCGCGCCATTCGGCAAAACAGTATAGCAATGCGATGCTCGGTCAGGTTGGTTTGATAGCCGGGTCGATAATTTCGCCGGAGTTTGCGCAGATGGCGGATGT
>CBFGXV010000234.1:0-5265 GCA_965652755.1 uncultured Chryseosolibacter sp.
GCGCATCGCGGACCATAAAGTCGAGTTTCGGCCCATAAAATGTGGCTTCGCCCTTCACTGCTACTGTTTGCAATCCCTTTTCATCGGCCGCTTCCTGTATCTCCCTTTCGGCCCGCTCCCAAAGTCGATCTTCGCCGATGTATTTCTCACGATTCTCCGGATCGCGAAGTGAAACCTGCGCGGTATAATTCTCAAAACCCAACGAACCGAAGACATGCAAGACAAGATCGATCACCTTGATGAACTCGGTCTTAACCTGATCCGGTCGGCAGAATATGTGGGCGTCATCCTGGGTAAAGCCGCGGACCCTCGTAAGCCCGTGCAACTCGCCGCTCTGCTCATAGCGGTAAACCGTACCAAATTCCGCGAGGCGTACCGGTAGATCGCGGTAGGACCGCGGCTTTACCTTGTAGATTTCGCAGTGGTGGGGACAATTCATCGGCTTCAACAGAAATTCCTCACCTTCATCCGGCGTATGGATCGGTTGAAAAGAGTCCTTCCCGTATTTTTCATAATGTCCCGAAGTAACATAAAGCGACTTCCCGCCGATGTGCGGGGTGACAACAGGATCATATCCGGCCTTCACCTGCGCCTTCCTCATGAATTGCTCAAGGCGTTCCCGCAGGATCGTGCCCTTTGGCAGCCACAACGGTAAGCCCATGCCGACCTTTTCGGAAAAAGCAAAAAGCTCCAGCTCCTTGCCCAGCTTGCGGTGATCGCGCTTTTTCGCCTCCTCAAGCAAGTGCAGGTACTCCTCCAGTTCTTTTTGTTTTGGAAATGTAATTCCATAGATGCGCGTGAGCATCTTATTTTTTTCGTTTCCTCTCCAGTAAGCGCCCGCTACGTTCAACAACTTCACGGCCTTGATGAAGCCGGTAGTCGGCAAATGCGGCCCGCGACACAGGTCTACAAAGTTGCCCTGCTGATAAAAAGTTATACTTCCATCCTGCAGGTCGCGTATCAGCTCCAGCTTGTAGGGATCATCCTTCTTTTTGAAATAATCAAGCGCATCGGCCTTGGACACTTCTTTGCGTGTAAAGACGCTTTCCTGCTTCGCCAACTCCTTCATCTTGCCTTCAACAGCGGCAAGATCAGTTTCTCCGAAGGTGCGGTCCCCAAGATCGACGTCGTAATAGAAACCATTGTCGATGGCCGGACCGATCCCGAATTTTACTCCGGGATACAAGGCCTCCAGCGCCTCTGCGAGCAAGTGTGCTGAAGAATGCCAGAACGTATTCTTTCCCTTCTGATCATTCCACGTGAGAATTTTTATCGAACCATCGGTATTGATCGGGCGCGACAGCTCGATCACTTCGCCGTTCACTTCAATGGCAAGCGCATTCCTCGCAAGCCCCTCGCTGATGCTCCGGGCTATTTCGGCGCCAGTTACTCCTTTCGGAAATTCGCGTATGGTACCATCAGGAAAAGAAATTTTTAATTCCATGTTTTATCAGAAATCTGGGGCACAAAGATGGGGAAAGAAGCACAAACCGCAAAGGCCGTCACTGCCGATTTCATTGACTCTGAAACAGCTCACGTTCGTAATGGGAACGCTAGTGCAGCGTGCCAGGGACTACAGCGTGAACTGAAAGCTGAAGAGCACACCGAACTTTCTGACATCGGGATTTTTCGCCTTATCGAGGTAAGTGACACGGTGTATGAAGTCTACACGGAAAAACTTCAGGATGTTTTCCACCCCATATCCCAATTCGATATAAGGCGCGCCCCTTGAAAGATAACCGACAGTCACTCCTTCTTCGTCGGGACGTTCGGCGATGAGCGCTTTGTTCATGCTGCTCATGCCACCAAGAATTATGTTAGAGGTTCCAACGAGACGCCATTTCAGTTTGCGCATCAATGGAATACGGTTCAGCAGCAATCCTTCGAAGTGATGACTATAGTGAAGTGAAGCATAACGGTCGCTGACAAATTCACCGTAATCCATCAGGTTGTACGTGACGTGGGCAAAAAAAGGAGTCTGGTTGCCCAGGTGCAGTGACAACAACGGATAGGGAAGCTTGCTGAAAACATATTCGCCGGTAAGGGTAAGGTAGCCAACACCCATTGGTCCGAAACGCAAGCGTTTGTGGAGGGTCAATCTCAGCTTGTCGTAGTCGAAATCGCTGCCTGCCACGCCCTTGAAACCATGCGTATAGCGCAGCGTTAGTTCCGGCCATTTCGAAGTACCGAGGCTGATGCGTTCGTTGTCGTTGATGATAAAAAGCTCATCCCGGGCGAAACGCGTCTCGACGATCAGTTCAGCGTTTTCATAAGAAGCCAGCGTATCGCTGGTATTCTCAGCGCTGAAATACCCGAAATCGAAGACGGGCCTGAACGTGCTGTATCGAAAAGCTACTCGCTGGTTCAGACCGCGGACGAGCTCTCGTTGAAAATTAAAACGACTTTCATCAAAGTAGTAGGCGCGGCGAAAATTACCGAACCGCTGTGCCGCGAGGAACAGATAATTATCGGCCAGGTTCTCATCATCAATGCCCACTCGCCCAAGATCACTGCGCGCGCTGATTGTCATTGTTGTCCACCGGTCACGCGACAGGATGTTCTGGACAAACGCGCTGTACTTGACGCGATCATCATCGAATCCGTAGCCTGCACTGCCACCCAGTACCCATTTCGTGCTGAAGTCGTAGTTGGTTTTGAAACCGGGCTGGATTCGGAAACCTTCTATGTTGTTCAGCGCAACAAGCGAAATATAGGGTCCGAGATTGATCTTGCCGGCGGTGTAGTATCCATTTACGGCGATCTTGATGATGTCGGTATAAGTCTTTACTACCGGAATGTTCTGGAGGGTATCGATCATCCGGTAAACATTTTTCTCAGTCTCTGACAGGGGTTCATGCCGAAGTGTATCCCAATATTCTTCTTTCTCAAACTGCCGTGCATTCTCCTCCATCAGGATTTCCCGCTCGTAAAACGAAGCCGGGCGCGGCTTGTTCACCAGGACATTCTTGTTCGACGTGTAGAATTTGGCGAGCATTCCCGCCGATGTCTGTGAAAGTTCACTTACGTCGATAAGCACGCGATTCTTTACAGGAAGCCACGCGCCTTCCGTAGTCGGCTCGAGCTCCTGTTGGATCCGTATCTTTTCTATGAAGTTCAGATTGGCCTGCTTGCCGACTGAAGCGTCGACCTGCTTGAGCGCCCATTCATTTTTCGTGATCCAGATCGTTCCGGTGAACGCAAGATCCTGAGGACTCTTCGGATGAAAATCAAGCCGGTAACAAAAATCATCGCCTATGAAAAGACTGTCGGTGAGGTCATAGTTGTAATACAAGCGCCAGCCGTCCGCCAGCGGCGACACAAATTCCTTGGTTACGATGTTGAGCCAGTTCTGATAAAAATTGTATTCCTGAAAAGAAGCGCCGACGAACTGCGTTACAAGCGTTCCGTCCTGGATACCAATACCGTTGATTTTTGATTTCAGGATATTTTCAAAGCGCAACTGTGGATCAGTGCGATAATAAAATTTTGAAACGCTCTCGGAGATGAATATCGGAAGGATCGGTTTTCCGTCCTCTCCCGCGATCTGCTCAACGCTGTCAAGAACCTGCGTGATCTTTTTGACTACCTTCCTTCTCCGGAATTTTTCCGACATATTATCGACATCAACTTCGATCTTTGTGTATGTGTCGTACTCGTAGGCCGTGAGCTTCCGCTTGTCATTCGCCGATTTATTTCTCACTACCCGCCGCATGACCTCGAAAGCTGGATTCTCCCCTGCCTCAAAGACAATCTCCTCGAGGGAAGTCACCAATTCCTCGAGTTGAAAATTGATCACTTGCGATACGCCCGGTTCGACTTTTTTGGTACGGGTCTTATAACCCATGTACGAAACCACGAGGGAATCAGCAGATGAATTTGTCTTGACATTGAAGTTTCCATCAAAGTCAGTAGTGGTACCGTGGGTCGTGCCCTGGAAAATGATGTTGGCGAATGGGATCGGATCACCGGAATGCGCGTCTGTTACTTTACCTTTCACTACAGTCTGCGCGATTGTGCTTGCCGGGACGAAAAAAAACAAAATGAGAGCAAAAAACGTCTTTAGACGCAAAAACTTGCCACTGATGGTGTGCACGGAGGTTATATTATTATAAAATGATTTAACCAAAGAACGTCCTTCCGGGTTTCGTCAGGAGGTAATAATAATTTCTTCTTTTTCACCTAAAAATCTTGGATCTGTCTTAAAGACGTACAGGTCCAGCACAGCCTTGGTGCGGGCCAGGTATTCCCTTAACCGGACTTTAAATGTTTTGTCCAGTTCCGGGTCGTCTGCCACCATAGCCACAGCGTCCATGTCGTAGTAACGGCTGATGAACAAGGCGCGGTAACTGTGGAATGGTTGTGTGATAATTGTGATCTTGTTCTGACCGAACACTTTCTTGCTGCGGACAACGGAATCCAGCGTGCGCAGACCTGCATAGTCAAGAGTGATCGCAGACGCGGGCACACCTTGTCTGATCAGCGCTTTTTTCATCTCGACAGGTTCATTGTAATAGCGCGTACTATTGTCTCCGCTCAGGATAAAATGATCGATCTTGCCCATTGCATAGAGCATAGCTGCCATCTCGATGCGCTTCTGAAAGAATGGGTTCGGCCCTCCACCTACTGAGCGGTGACTGGTACCGAGAACAAGCGCCATCCTGTGGTCGGGAAGCAATGCCAGATCGGAGTAGACTTTTTTTTCAGTACTCTTCACGATCCAGATATTGCAGCCACCGATGATCAAAACCACCGACAAAGCGGTCCATAACACAAATCGCTTCAACCAACGCATAAGCTTCAGACGGAGATATTCCGCCGTAAGTTACTCAATTGTGCGCAGAAACTCGCGCTCGACCACGTCGGAACGTCGTACAATTTTACGATACCAGGCCAGTCTGATCGAATCCTTTTCTGAATCCGACAAACCCATTGCGAATCCGGATTGGCGCAGTTTTCCCAGTACCGTATTCAGGCATATCGCCACGCTCACTGAAATATTAAAACTCTCTGTAAATCCGAACATCGGTATACGGATCTTCTGGTCACCGTGTGCGAGGCTGTAGGGAGAAGCGCCACGCAATTCGTTGCCGAATACGAGTGCCATTTTTCCGAAGCTTACATCCAGTTCGTCAATGGATATTCCATCAGGCGCGGGATCCGCTACCAAAATACGGTAGCCCTCGTTTCTCAGGAGGTTAAAACACGCCTCCGTGTTATTCACATTCCTGTCGCGATAGCGCTGCAGGTTCATCCACTTGTAAGATC
>CBFGXV010000235.1:0-5256 GCA_965652755.1 uncultured Chryseosolibacter sp.
TGTAGATATCTTCACCGCGGTTTTTTTCTTCGCAGCTTTTGCGATGAGCGTTTATGTAAACATACGGGATAAGAAACAAGCCTGACGGGAAGGCCGCCGCTTTCGTACATTTGAAAACAAATAGTTTGAAATACAACTTCTAACAGAGCCTGATCTGAACGTCGAAGCAGGATATATTTTTCTTCCGATCATATTGACACGCATGAATGGCTTCCATCAGGGACAGATCCGCGCCGGTCGATTATCCCTTCTTTAGATGTGCATCCAGCATCATCCAGCAATAATGTTCCTGTCTCGGCAAATGAAAGGGCCCTTTAAACAGATTTCCTTTTGCCGTCTGTGCGACGCTGCCGTCGCGGTGCAAATAACCAAACCACTCACCATGAACTTTATCATGAAAGTGCTCATAGGCATACTGATGCACCATCTGATGCCAGCGGGCATACTTCTCATCGCCGGTCATCAGGTACGCGAGCAGCGTAGCGATGATCGCTTCGTTGTGCGGCCACCAGAATTTCATATCCTGCCAGTATTCCTGCACAGGTTTACCATACACGTCCCGGAAATAAAAAATACCGCCTTGTTCAGCATCCCATCCCCGCTCCCACATGTAATCAAGCATCCGGCAGCCCAGCGCCACAAGATCTTTATCATTATTGCGGTGTTGCGCCTCCTGTAATATAAACCAAGCACCCTCGATCGCGTGTCCGGGATTTAACGTCCTTCCGTCAATATGATCGATGATGCTTCCGTCGGGAGAAACCTGCTCCATGACGCAGCGAATGTCATCCTTGACAAAATCGCGTTCAATCTCCCTGATCCAGCCTTCAATCAAATCATCGCATCGCGGGTCGCCAACGGTACGCCTGAGCTCCTGCGCGGTGTTGATCATGATCATCGGGACACCGATGCCTTTGGAAGGTCGCGTACCGGTAAACTTCGGTTGAAGCTTTTTTTGTCCTGTGGCGTAGGCAATGCAATCAGTAAAAACTTTCCGTGAGGATGATACTGCGCGTTGGTCTCCGCTGGCCTTGCCATAAGCAGCGGATGCAATTACGTAAAACGTTTCTGAAAAAAAATACCTGCGCTTTCTGATCGGTTTGCCATCCCGTGTGACGTGAAAGAACATTTGCCCATCGGAATCAAAACAATACCTTTCCAGAAAATCCAGGCCGTTCTTTGCCCACTGGAGCCATTCAATCTTGCGTTCCACAGTGTTAAATAAAGTCGAGAGGAGCCATGTTGCCCGGCCCTGGATCCAGACGGCCTTGTCATCATCTAACAGACTTCCGTCGCCATCGCGCATCAATAAGAAACCTCCGTATTCAGCATCGACCGAACGTGGGAACCAGAACGGAAGTGTATTATTGAGCAACTGGTCCCGATAGAAATTTCTTAGCGCGGACAGATCATTCGTTGAGTACGCCATTGAACTTACCTGATGATTTCATTTACCGGAATGCGAACGAAATAGAGTTCCCCGAAACCTTCATAGAGTATTCCGATCGTGTTCGCGTCAATTCTGGTGAGAGATGAGTAACCATATGTCCTGCGCTCATCGATCAACAAGGTGCTTTGTGGATCCCAGCTTTCTCCGAGATCTGCGCTGGCTTTGATCGTAGTGTTATGGCGCGCAGTCTCGCTTGATACGTTGCTGAAGAACAGCATGTCCTTCGATCGTTCCTTCACCGTGACCCGCGCCTTGATAATGCTCGCCATACAGACAGGATCCGGAAGCGCTTGCCGGGATGTGTGATGCTCAGTCCATGTCTTTCCCAGATCGTGCGAGGTTGAAATGCTCCTGAAGTTTCCGCGGTTATCGCGCATATTCAACATGAGAATGCCCTCGCCCGTTTCCACCACCTGGCTCTCGGTGGTGTTGGGTTTTGCACCCACGCCGCTTTTCCAGGACTTGCCCCCATCCTTACTGTAGATGATAGAAGCGTGCGGTATGCCGGGCTTTTTTGATTCGTCCCAGAACTGCGACGGAAATACCAACGTACCATCAGCCATCGCAATGCCGCTTCCAGGTCCCTGAAAGTAAATGTGCCATTTCGGATCCTTCACCTGCGCAGTAATGTTAACAGGATCAGACCACGTCAGCCCATCATCCTTGCTGCTTGTCAATACAAATTGTCCGGTCGAATCAGGTGAAAGGCCTGGTTGCGACCCGGCGATGGACCGATCGCCTTTACTCCACAGTGCTGCAACCCAGATCGTTTTTGTCGAAGGGTCAAAGAGAATTGATGGATCGCCGACTCCATTATTTTCATGAGGCGGCCCCATGTCCATTATGTTTTTCATTGGTCCCCACGTTTTTCCGCCGTCAGTGCTTCGGTTCATTCCCACGTCGACATTGCCAGGCAGATCCCTGGAGGTGGTGTATCGGATATCGTAGACGGCTATCAGCGTTCCTTTATCAGTGGTGACCATTCCGGGGATCCGATACGTATGAACGCCATCATCCCCGGGTTTTCTCAACGCTACGCCTATACGGAAAGAAAAACTTCCGTCGCGATCAACCTCGCCCCGGGCGATCGCAGCAGTCTCCACATTACCGCTTTCGGTAACCAGACCTTTCACACCGAGCCGTATTTTCAAATCCGGATCGGCGTCATCTTTTAATATAACACTTATCCACACGTAAGTCAGTCCGGGCTTACATGTCAGCTTAAAGGGAATGGAAGTTTTTTCAGAAGGCTTTGCTGACGCAAGTAGCCTGGACGAAGGGTTAAATGCGTCTTCGTACGGAGCGCTTTCATAAACATTCAAAATTTGAATCGCTGCGACCGCCTCCCGACTGAGGTTGATGTTCAACGCCTTGTATGTCCGCACTTCTCCTCCCGGAACTGACACCCTGATCCGGATCGCAGGATTATGAGCCACCTTCTTGAAAATTGGCGCGACTGTGTACCCGGTGGAAACAGCAACCTTTCCGGAGCGCTGCGCATTTACGACGCACGAAGCGGAACTAAGAAGCAGGACGAGAATTGCAATTGAAAACCGATGAGCATTGCAGCCCAAGAAACTTGATGTGTCAATGTATTTAATCATGTACTTTCTTTATTAAAAAAATTAAACAGCCACGCTGGTTGTGATCTTTCGACCCAGAACGTAGAGTTGCAGGACAACGGCAACCAGTACCACTCCTGAAAGTATAGTGAAGCTGAGGCCCAGGTTACCAGCGTCGGTCGACTTTCCCAGAAGGTCAGTGATGAATGCGCCGGCAAACACACCAGTCATATTCATGAGCCCGTAAGCGGTGGCCCGGTAACGGGAGGAAACAAACTGACAAAGGATGGGCATGTTATTCGCATCAAACATGCCGAATCCAAAACCGAAACAAAAAGCTGCGCCGATGACATGAAAGAATGAATGTCCGAAGCCCAGGAAAAACAGTGCAGGTATGGTTAACCCAAGACCTATTGCACTCGTGTATATCCGGCCTCGGATGTTCTTCTGCACCCATCTGTCAGACATGATACCTCCGGTGATGACCCCGATGAAGGAAGAAACCGCGATGGTAATTGTAGAGATCGGTCCGGCTTTCGCCATATCAATATCCAGAACATTTGAAAATAATGTAGGTAGCCAGTTCTTTATACCCCATCCCGGCAAACTGGGAATCGCGAAGTAAAAGAGGATCACCCAGAATGATATGTTGCTAAACAGGATTGCCAATCCGCTAAACAGTGAAGAGCCTCCTCCTTTAGCAGACAAAGCGACATCGGGAACTGCGTATTGTTCCTCAACATTTTTATTTCTCAGAAAGAATATAAGGATAGCCGAATAAACTATGCCCGTCACCCCGAAAATCTGAAACGCCTGCTGCCATGAAAGTGCCGAAGCGATGGTAGCTCCAAAACCCCCCAGAGCCTGACCGGCATAGAGGCCAGTCATGTGAATTCCGATTGCAAGTGATCTGCTCTTCGACTCGTGAAAATCTGCGATCAAAGAAAGCGCTGCCGGGATGTAAAGGGCCTCGCTCACGCCCATCACGGCCCTGAGCCAGTAGAGTTGATTGAAAGTCGTGGCATAGCCCATCCCGAATGTCACCGCCGACCACACGAACAAACTTCCAACGATCAGCCACTTCCGGTTGAACCGGTCAGCCACAATGCCTGACAGCGGGCTCATGAAACCATAGATCCAAAGAAAGATCGCCATGAGGTACCCAAAGTTTGTCGCCGACTGCAGCTCGTCGATATCAACCTGCATGGAAGGCCGCATGGTGGAAAGCATTTGCCTGTCCATGTAATTCAACAGGCCCACTACCCACAGCAACGCCACAACAACCCAATGATAGTTTCTGTTGAAAAGGGAAGCGATCATTTTTTAAAGTTTAGCGATGAGTGTCAAAAGAGAACGTACCCTGCAATATAAGAGGACTTCTGACTCCGGCCCGTATCTCACCGCTTGGAATGATCACTTCACCATCGCGTGTCGCAACGGCGGTAGTAGTGACGGGAGCATCGAAAGGCAACCTGCCGGCCACGCTCCACTCATCGTCGCAGGCATTATAGTGTAGTACGTCCCTGGAGAATCCCGGATGAGCCGCCTGCAGTGCAGTTTTTTGATGATTTAGCATCTCTCTTTTTACAGGATCTTCTTCTTTTGAGATCGCGAAGATGAGTTCCTCTGTCTTGTTGAAGGTCTTTCCTGCATCGCCACCAAACAGGAAGATGTTGCATTCCCCGTCAGACCAAGCTGTTCCAGCGGATAGTGCATACGGTAGAGAAGCCATTTGTTCCCATCCGTAGTTTCCGAGATCGAAACGGTAGCTCGCGTGAAAAAAGTCACTGGGCCTGGTCTTGTTTTTTGCCCTGCCTCCAACGAGATAAAGTGATCTGCGGGAATTATTCACACTGAATGCCAGAATAGAATGAGAAACGGGATGTGGCAAATTAGCCAGATGCGTCCATTGCGCATGCGCTTCATTCAAATCCATGTGAAACAGTTTGTCAGATACGCCTTCTTCAGTCTCACCGCCCGCGAGATAAATATTTTTTCCGTCCGTGGCAATTGAAGCATTGGCGATCGCAAAGGGAAGGTCGGGAAGCTGATCAATGATCAATTCGTTATCCGAACTATTATACCGGATCAACAGTACTGTTCTCAGTAACCCACTCTCATTTTCTCCGCCTGCATACAACACACCTTTTGGTGTTGAACAGCTCGCACCATAAGCTAAGCGGTATGGTATTTTAAAACGCTTATCATCGACTAACGTATAATGCTCATTATCGCGTCGGAAAA
>CBFGXV010000236.1:0-5249 GCA_965652755.1 uncultured Chryseosolibacter sp.
AGCCACGCTACTTCTCGGTGGAATTGTCTTTAGTGGTTCCATGCATTACTTTTAGAGGACATGCCCAGTCGCTCCCGTACTGGCGACCGCTGTATTGGAAAACCTCCGATGCATCGCCATAGTCAGCGAGCATGGGATTGATGGAGCCAGAATACAAAAGGTCGCGCTTCCGCACAATTTTTTTCATTTTTTCGTACCGGTGTTGTTTTCGCAGCTCCTCGAACTGAGCATGGGGATTGAATACCAGCGCAGGATATTTGAACCTGCGCGCTTCGCGGCTACTGCCCGGATGGAGACCGATAATAAAAAACGCTTCCTCTCCGAGACTGAAGCTGAAACCGGATGCCATCGGGTCGTCATCCACCCGTTTGTCATAAGCATATTTTTTCGCATCCATCTCCGAGAGTGCCTGCAACCGTTTCCATAGTAACAAGTCGAAAAGCGACTCCGAAACAGACTCTGGCTGTGTGAAGATCACTGCGGCGCTGTGTAGCTCGGCGGCCGAATTGCGGTATACGTCCACAAAGTTGTAAATGAACGAGAGGATCGCGTGGTCGTCGTTCGGGCATCCGAGATGACCCGCTACGAAGCATTGTATCTGCTCACGCTTAAGCGCCGCCCGTGCAGCGACACACGGATACGCGTCATCTCCGATGAAGTGCCGGAATTCCTCAATAATTCTCTCTGCTCCCTGGCCTGGCATTAACTCTTATTCTCCGGCAAACAGAATAAAATGTCATGCCGCTTGCCTTACTGGAAGGCATTTTTCGCGTCAAGCTCCTTTAAATTCTGTTGATGTTTCGCCGCATTCCTGAGGAAGTTCCAGCCGCGCAGAAAATTCCAGTACTCGAATCCGGCTCGGCGATTTTCGCGGGAGATCCTGTGCAATATGTCCCAGTGGGCAATGAGGATCAGGCAGGCGTCCCGAAGGCTATAGCCATTTCCATACACGTGATGAGGCTCGGCTCCGCTTCCGTTGTATTCCAGAATAAAAAATTTTCCCTGTTTCAATTCTTCGATAGAGTTGCACTTTACGTCATAACGACCGTAGTAAAACGCGCCTGTGTGGTGGCTGACGTCATCGAATACCTTCAGCAACCTTTCGTCTTTTTCGTGTTCCAGGCTTACAAGCTTGCCACCGCGGCTGAGATTCAGGGCGGGAGAAAGGCAGTAACGCTCGCCTTTGGCCAGCACGTGTTCAAGTTTGCCTGCGTGTTTGCGCTTCATTTCGCCCAGGCGGAATTGAACGCGCGGATATTTGCGGATCAATTCCCACAGCGTAGATTTACCGTCCCCGGTCACTTCCAGGAAATCTTTTCTCACAAATCCGGAAATATTTCCTTTCTGCGACCCCGGTAACCGGTAGTAAAAAACACTTACCTCCAGGGGACTGTCCACCCAATCCTGGATTATATAATCACATATGATTTCGCTGTGGTATTTTTCAAGATCCTGAGGCGAGTTGATCTTGCGGAACATGAATCCCATCTTTCCTATATCGGGTTTCGCTGCAACCGGATAGCGAAAGCCCCCGTCTTGTACCAGCTTTAAAAGTTCCGTGCGCGGGATTGACGGAGATATAAAGATGCTTTTCGGATAATAGCCCGGCGGTAACTGTGCGTACATCTCCCTTTTACTTTCGCCGTCAAATCCGCCAAACGTGAGTGTGGGATTGGATGCTGTAAAAAACCAGAGGGATCGCGCGCGGATGCAATAAAACAGCCACGCTGGCGCGATAAGGATATACTTGATTCGCCAATCCCAGGTCTCCCATTGCGTCAGACGTTGCCAGACGCCCCGCAAGCCTTCCGCTGTCCGCGGAACTTCTGCACCCATGACTGCCGCTTCCATTTCGGTGGCGACTCCAGTAATTCGACAATTCTTTTTTACCGCGGTTTCCATTTCATTCCCTCCGACTAACGGTAAACCTTGATATCACCTGTCACGTTCGCGCTCTGTGCATCGAAACCCATGGGTGTTGATGACCGATTTTTTGCTTCGTCGTTAACGTAGATGCTCCACTATACCGGCTAATTCAAGATCACAGCGTTGTGTAGACAAAACATATACCGGCCGTGAATGTCGCCTCAGCTTCAGTCGTTGCTCTTCAACCACGGCAGTTTATCTGCGATTCGCTAAACGAGGTCCCAGTTCTTGCGATATTTCCTGGACAGTAATTCATTAGCCTCACTATCACCTTTGAATTTTTCCTTCGACTCATCCCATTCTAGTTTCCGGCCGAGGCGCCATGAAATTAGCGCGAGGTGCATGGGTAAGGTCATCTCACGGGCATACGCAAGATTGGACTCTGGTTGTTTGCGACTCTTGACAGCGTCCACAAAATTTTGTTGATGGCCCGGCGAGCGCGGCAATGTCTTATCAATGGACGGGATATCATTAACAGTCTCACCGTTGATTGTTATAGCGCGCGATTCGTAGTCGCAGATCAGCGTGCCCTTGTCTCCTTCAAACCAGGCTCCGATACCACGGCCTGCCGCGCCTGGCACGTCCGGTGGCTCTGTGGTCCAGAATAATTTTACATTGTCGAACTCAAAATCGGCGTCAAGCCATTTCGGAGCATCGGCAACGCCGTCGGTTTTTCCGCCGCGGGCGGTAATACTTTTCAGACCTTTAGGATGCACTGCCCACCACGCAACATCCGCAATGTGACACCAGAAGTCTGCAAATATACCACCGGAGTAATCGAGGAAATAGCGGTAGCTCTTATGACAACGCTCCGGAAAATATTCAGCTTTTGGAGCAGGGCCAAGCCACATGTCCCAGTTGAGCGTCGGGGGAGGGGTCTGGGCTTTAGGAAATCCGAGGCCGGGACTGAATCCTGTTTTCCATAAGCGGATCGTGTGAACCTTGCCAATTGCACCTGACTGGATTATTTCAACTACGCGGTGGTAATTGTCGGTTGCATGGATCTGTGTGCCGAGTTGAAAGATGCGTTTGTGTTTATTTAAGTTCTTCAGCATGACTTGTCCCTCGCGAACGTCGTAAGACAGGGGTTTCTCCCCGTAGACATCCTTGCCCGCCTGGAACGCGAGCGTAGCGATCTGCGCGTGCCAGTGATCAGGGGTAGCGCAAGTGATCGCATCAATATCATTGCGGTCGAGTATGTGCCGAAAATCTTCGTAGGTCTTTGCCTGCGTATCGGGATGCAGTTTTTTTAGTGTCTGCAGGGTGCTTTGAAGATGACCGGCGTCCACGTCGCATAAGGCAACGATCTCGACATCGGGCAGGGCAGCGAACCAATTCATATGTTGGTTTCCCATTCCGCCCAGCCCGATGTGCGCAATGCGCAAACGGTCACTGGGCGCCCCCTTGGAGATAAGTGATGGCAGGATGGCAAACCCTGCTGCGCCAAATGCAGCGCGTCGAATGAACTCGCGTCGTTGGATAGATTTTGTCATAATGATTATTTGTATGTACTAATTTAATCTAAAGCGATCGACAATCGACAAACGAAGGTAAACTATGTTGTCGCGTCCATCATCCTTATCGTCACCAGGGCGTCGTCCAGCGAACAAGGGTTCGGGCCCTCATTCCTGAAATGCCGGACAACCTGTTCAATCATGGGTTGCTGGATGTTTACAGGATATTCCAGGGAAATTTTTTCGGACCCATCGGCGGTTATCACCTCTATTTCCGATGCGCGGAAAAACGAAAATCGGATCTTGCCTTTATCTCCAATGATCTCAGTTACCTCTGCAGCGGATGCTTCGCTGACATTGAACGCCCATACGGCGTGGAGATAGACATTATTCTCAAAAACGGCTTCAACATTTGTCAGGTCCGGCGCGCGATAAGCATTCTTTTGATTCAGAGAATAACCCCGGACTTCAAGAGGTTTTCCGAAGAGCCAGTAAAAAATATCGAGCTGATGTGGCGCCAGGTCGAAGAACAATCCGCCGCCCGAAATATCCGGATCGGTCCGCCAGTATCCCTTTGAAGACGCCTTCCTGGCCGGCGCCTGTAACGTATTCGACAAGATAAGGCTTGGCGTGCCGATAATTTGCGACTCTAACAGCGATCTTACTTTTTTAAAGACCGGCAACCCTCTGCGGTAATGAGCCACAGACACCTTGACTCCTGATTCACGCGCAGCTTCGATCATCCGTTCACAGGACTCGCTGTTCATTGAAACTGGCTTTTCAATATACAATGGCTTGCCAGCCCTCATCACTTCGATAGCATAGGCTTCATGATAAGCCGGCGGAGTTGCAATGTAAATGGCATTGACGTCTTTGTCGTTGATCAGGGCGCTCGCATCGGTATAATATTTAGGGACCTGATGCCTCCTGGCAAAATCACGTACCTTCTCCTCGTCACGGCGCATGACCGCAATCAGTGATGAGTGAGCTGTCTTGTTAAATGCCGGCCCGCTTTTTACTTCACAAACATCGCCGCACCCCAGGATACCCCAACGGATCTCTTCCGCGATTTTCATTCCGGAAGTTTACGCAAGTCCGCCGCGAAATCAAAATCCCGCCCTGGCCCCGCGTTTTGCCGGGATGACATTTTTAGTGATCTTTAAAAGTTATTAAATCAAAAGTCTGCTATCCTATGAACTATAAACTGAGATCACTGTTTTTGATTGTTTTTTTCTTCCCGCATTTTATTTTCGCACAGCAGGAAAGCAAGCTCATTTCACGCGGCGCCAGTCCTGTACGCGTTGCCTCAGATTTCAAATTCACCGAAGGACCCGCGGCCGATCATCAGGGAAATGTTTTTTTTACAGATCAGCCGAATAACCGCATCCTGAAATGGACGCCAACGGCCGGGGTAAGCGTTTATATGGAAGATGCCGGACGGGCAAACGGGCTTTACTTCGACCGCAATGGAAATTTACTCGCATGCGCGGATGAAAAGAACGAGCTGTGGCAGATAGACAGGAACAAAAAGGTAACGGTGCTTGTCTCCGATTTTGAGGGCAAAGAACTAAACGGCCCGAACGATCTTTGGGTTCATCCAGGCGGGGGAATCTACTTCACAGACCCCTTTTACAAAAGGGATTATTGGACACGTACCGAAAAGGAAATTCCTCATGAGAACGTATACTACCTGTCACCAGACAGAAAGACCCTTGTAATGGCAATGACGGATTTCTCCACGCCGAATGGTATTATAGGAACTCCTGATGGAAAGACGCTCTATGTGGCTGATCTGCGCGCACAAAAAACGTATTCATTTTCTATCGAGCCTGACGGCAAACTCGTGAACCGGAAACTCTTTGCCGAAAT
>CBFGXV010000237.1:0-5242 GCA_965652755.1 uncultured Chryseosolibacter sp.
GGAAATATTACAACGATATTCAATTCGGCGGACGCAAAGCCCGAGGCTATTAGTGTCAAAATTCCCACACCGTCGCGGTGATCTGCTCGGTTCACACGCCGGCATCGCGTTTGCCGGTCCAAAATTCTGATCAACAATCCCAGAGTGACATATTACCCGGCTCCATCCCCTTTCAACTCCTGGCAAAGCTCAATGAGCACGCCATTGGACGATTTTGGATGTAAAAAAAATATGAGCTTGTTGTCTGCACCCCGTTTGGGTTCCCGGTTGACAATTTCGAAACCAAGATCCGCGTACTTTTTAAGGGCCTGTTCGATATCGCTTACCTCGAATGCCAGGTGATGGATTCCTTCTCCCCTTTTGTCAATAAAATTCGCGATTGCCGATGCACTGTTCGTCGCCTCAAGGAGCTCTATTTTGACACCCCCTATTTCGAAAAAAGAAGTGCTTACTCCTTCGGTCTCTACCTTTTCAATTTTATAGTGCTCTCTGCCAAACAGTCGGGCAAAGAGTTTGTTGGCTTTACTCAGATCCCTCACAGCGATACCGATATGTTCCAATTTTTCCATAATTGGGTTAACTTTAGGATCCAAAGAAGAAACTTTTTGCCGTATTCAAAAGTTTTTAACCGAACTTTCGCGGCATTGCGGGGCATATATTGCCAAACAATGCAGGCGAAGCAGCTGGTTCATGTATAAGGAATTATGACCGAAACACTCAGTGAAATGCACGTAGAAGCTGCCCGGATCCAACAGGAAATCAAGGACTATCTAGGACTGCGAACTTCCGACCTGGTATTTGAATATTCCACACTGGAGGGGAAGGTGAAACTCGACCTGATCACTATTAATCCGCGTCATAATCAGGCTTTCCTGTTCCACAGTGAAATCGGCAGCGACAAGGTCGACGCATTAAAAAAAATGCTGCTTTATGTCCAGAGCTATAAGGAGAAGGAGAATTCGTACACCATTCAATGGGTTGTGAAGGGTGGCAAGGAGCTTCATACTTCTTATTTCAAAGCGGGCAATATTATGGATGCACTCCAAAAACTATATTACGGCCGCGATATGAATACGATAACCGTATTCAGCGTCGTTTTGAATCCTATTTCATAAAAAAGCGTTATAGTCAAAAGTCTAATAAAGATATGATCACCGTAACTGAAAAAGCCAAAGACAGAATCCTGGAACTGAGAAAAGAGGAGGGACATCCTGATGCAGCAAATATACGCGTCTCTGTGAAGGGTGGCGGCTGTTCCGGCCTGATGTATGACCTTGGTTTTGATGAAAAGATCAACCCGGTCGATCAGGTATTTGAGGACAAGGGGGTAAAGATCCTCGTCGATAAAAAGAGTCTTTTGTATCTGCTTGGCACTACACTGGATTTTTCCGACGGCCTGAATGGGAAAGGATTCCAGTTCATTAACCCAAACGCGTCGAGGACCTGCGGTTGCGGCGAGTCCTTTTCTGTCTGATGGTTGGTTAACTTCCGATGTTGCCTTCACTCGAGCACGGCGACGCATTTTAATTCTATCGCGATCTTTGTCGGAAGTGCGCTTACTTCCACGGTAGTCCTGCACGGCTGGTTCTCCTTGAAATATTCGGCATAAATTTCATTGAAGGCACCGAAATCATTTTTCATGTTGGTGAGATAGACTGTGACGTCCACAAGGTTTTCCCAGCGGGAGCCGGAGGCCTCAAGTATGTTTTTGACATTCTCAAATACACTATGGCATTGCACACCGATGTCGTAGGAAATTAGATTTCCTGAACCGTCGATCGTCGCGCCCGGAATTTCTTTCGAGCCGCGCTTTCTGGGGCCTACCCCCGAGAGGAAAAGCAGGTTTCCAACTTTTCGAGCGTGCGGATAGGCCCCCACAGGTTCGGGCGCCTTGTCTGAGAACACTGGTCCGTTCATAGAATTTTTTTAATTGTCTTTAAATTTAAGACCACATCCGGCGTGGCAACAGAGTTCTTACAATCATTCCACCCGGCATTCTTTTGACTGGATCTGTTATCTGGTGTTCATGA
Source organism: uncultured Chryseosolibacter sp. (assembly GCA_965652755.1). Classification (GTDB taxonomy): domain Bacteria; phylum Bacteroidota; class Bacteroidia; order Cytophagales; family Cyclobacteriaceae; genus Chryseosolibacter. The sequence goes on from CBFGXV010000237.1 coordinate 2,031, forward strand.
TCTCCTCCAACTCCCCTACCTCTCGCGGAATGTCTTTCATCAGATCGATCACACCATCGGTGGTGATCACTACATTATTCTCGATGCGCACGCCTATATTCTCCTCGCGGATGTAGATCCCCGGCTCTACCGTCCACACCATGCCCGGAACCATTTTGCTGTACATACTCCCGACATCATGGACGTCGAGTCCCAGCATGTGGGACGTACCGTGGGCAAAATATTTCATAAAGAGCGGCTTATCGGGATTTTGTTTGTCTACAGCTTCTTTGTCCAGGAGTTTAAGCTTAATCAGTTCAGCCTCCGTCAATTTTTGAATTTCCTTGTGATAATCATAATACATCACGCCTGGCCGTAACATATCTATTGCTGCTTTGTGTATGCGTAGCACCGCGTTGTATACATCTTTCTGCCGGGGGCTGAACTTGCCATTGACCGGGATGGTGCGGGTAAGGTCAGCGTTGTAGTTCGCGTATTCAGCGCCTACATCGAGGAGCAAGACATCGCCGTCATGGCAAACCTTGTCGTTAACGATATAGTGCAATACGCACGAATTGCTTCCTGACGCAATGATCGGCTCATAGGCAAAGCCGCGCGATCCAAGGCGCAGGAATTCATGTGCGTATTCCGCCTCAATCTCGAACTCCTTCACTCCTGGTCGTACAAATTTCAAAACCCGTTTGAATGCCTGAGCCGTGATGTCGCATGCCTGCTGCATCAACGCAATTTCTTCTTTGGATTTTACGCTGCGCAGTCTATGCATGATGGGAGCGAGTCGTTCATATCGATGCAGCGGATACTTTTGCTGACACCACTTGATAAAACGCTGATCGCGTGAATCTACAGTGACGTCTGCGCGATAGTGGTCGTTGGTATTGAGGTATACATTTTCAACATTCCCCATCACCATCATTGTGTGGAGGATACGGTGAAACTCGCCCGTCCATAAGACGGTCTTTACGCCCGTTGCTTCCCGCGCTTCTTCTTTCGTAAGCTTGTGCCCCTCCCACAGCGCGATCTGGTCATTTGTCTCCCGAAGGAACAGAACCTCGCGATATTTTTCGTCCGGAAAATCCGGACACAACACCAGAATAGTTTCTTCCTGATCAACGCCCGTCAGATAAAACAGATCGCTGTTCTGCCGGAACCGCATTGTTCCATCCGAGTTGGTGGGCATAATATCGTTCGCATTGACGACAGCAACGGAATTTGGTTTCATTTCCTTCCGAAGATTCTTGCGGTTGTTAACAAAAAGCTGTTGGTCTATTTTCTGGTAGCGCATGTTCGTGGATATTGTTGCAATGTTAACCACCAGCCGGCAAGACGCAAAATCGGCTGGACTTTTTCGCCCTGCGACTGGGGGCAATGGGTTTTCAAAAGTTGCCAGACTGGCGAAACCGGAGTATTTTACGCTTCCTAAAATTAACCCGATGGGAAATATCAGAGTAAGCACCGCACAATTTGAAAACAAAAGCGGGGATAAGGCGTACAACCTGGATGTCATAGCGCGGATGGCAGCGGAAGCCAAGCGCGAAGGCGCCCATGCGATTGCCTTTCACGAATGTTCGATAACCGGATATACCTTTGCGCGGCATCTCTCCAAAGAACAGATGCTTGATCTGGCTGAAGAGATTCCCCAGGGCGACAGCATCAGGCGGTTGCAAGAGATTGCCGCCGAACACCATATAACAGTGCTCGCCGGACTTTTCGAAAAAGATGCGACAGGGAATATCTACAAGGCTTACGTGGCGGTAGACGCCAGTGGATTGATTGCGCGTCACCGCAAGCTTCATCCTTTCATCAATCCGCACATCACACCGGGAAATTCCTTCACGATCTTTGAGCTGAACGGATGGAAGTGCGGTATCCTGATCTGTTATGACAACAATATCGTTGAGAATGTAAGGGCGACCGCGCTGCTGGGCGCAGACATCATCTTCATGCCACATGTTACTATGTGTACACCATCGACGCGACCCGGCGCGGGCTTTGTTGACCCGCACCTGTGGCATAACCGGGAAAACGACCCAACATCCCTGCGGGCAGAATTTGATGGCCTCAAGGGAAGGGCATGGCTTATGAAGTGGCTGCCGGCGCGCGCATACGACAACGCGGTTTATGTTATCTTCTCAAATCCAATAGGCATGGATGATGATCAGTTAAAGAACGGTTGTTCCATGATCCTCGACCCTTTCGGAGACGTTGTGGCCGAGTGCCGTCAGCTCGACAATGATCTGGTCACTGCTACGCTGTTTGAAGAGAAGCTAAAACAAGCAGGTGGCTACCGTTATCGCAAGGCCCGACGCCCTGACCTGTACGGACCAATCCTGAGCAAGCCCCACGTGTCGGAACAAAAAGTAGTTTGGATGAATGCTATTGAATGATCTCACTGCGCCGGTCGCGCAGGGGGTTCGCCAGTTTTCGGTCGGCTAAGAAATTAGACAATAAAAATGTGACGAAGAGGCCGGAAAAAACTCCTTCCAGAGAAACAATGAACGATGCGATGTAGGGATTAAGGTAAAATCCCAGGGGCTGCTTTTCAGCCAGCACCTCCATCAGATTCTTGTCTACATGCAAGTATATCAGAACGAACACCGAAAACGTGAGTGTACCGATTGCCGCTGTCCACATGCCCGTGGTGAATGCATGGAAATAATCCATGTGCCCGCGATGTGTACGATGATATTGTTTGAGCGCGAAGTATACGCCAACGATCAATATCCCCAGGTTGAATAATCGCAACTCCGTGACGTGGATCAAGCCGACCATGTACATCAGGAAAAAATATACGAGCAGTGAAATGAATATCAGCGTGCCATAGATCTCGGGGATCCGGTTGGCTATATTCCAAATTGATGTATTCCCGATCTTCATAAGATTATACTTTGGGAATAAATCAAAAAAACTATGCCATTACGGCAACCGTGCATTGCAATCCCATTATCTGATCTCGCAAGAAACACCAGCAATAATCAAATGATTATCCCACCGGTTTATTCACTTCATCTGTAGCGACGAAATTGATCAGTATGAACGTTACAAGCAATCCGGAGAAAAGACCTTCAAGAGCGACAATAAAGGAAGCGATGTACGGGTTCATGTAACGGCCCATCGGTTCATTTTGCCTGATCGAGTCCATGAGGCTTTCATCAAGCGTCATATAGATGAAGAGGAACCCCGCGAAGAGAAAAGATCCAATGGCTGCTGTTGAT
>CBFGXV010000238.1:0-5240 GCA_965652755.1 uncultured Chryseosolibacter sp.
GGCGGGCAAAATTATCGGGCTAACTCCTTTTTTTGTAGAAAGCGGGGATTACTTCAGGGTCCGCAACATCCAGCTTGGCTTCACGTTGCCCTCGTCGGTGACCGACCGCTGGAACATTGGATCTTTCAGGGTGTTTGCCAACGCGCAAAATGCATTGAACTTTTTCTCCTATCGCGGATTCACTCCGGAAGTGGGTGGTGCGCCGACCAGGGCAGGAGTTGACACGAACGTGTACCCGATGTTTGCCACGTACAACCTTGGCCTGAATGTTACTTTCTAACTGCTTGATTTAATCTGAACGATCATGAAAATATTTTTAAAACAATTCTTTGGTGGCAAGGTAGCAGCGCTGATTCTTGCCGCGCTCCTTGTTACAACGGCTTGTAATGAGGAGTTCCTCGATGTCGCGCCGCAGGGTGAGCAACCTGATGAACAATTTTGGGTATCTGCAGATGATGCAGCAAAAGCAGTGAACGCGATGTACGCAAACCTTCGCGGCTGGACTCAGGTGGCATTCGCTGCGATTGCCATTGAAAGTCTTGGTTCGGACAATACGGAAAAAGGAAGCTCCGCATCTGACGCGACCTTTCTGAATAATTTCGATAACTACAGCGCGACCGCTACCGAAGGACAGATCCTGGATTTCTGGACCGGGCAGTATCAGTCGATCAACCTCGCAAACCAGGTGCTGGACAATGTTCCGGCAATTAGTATGGACGAGAACCTGAAGCGAAGATACTTTGCCGAGGCAAAGTTTATCCGCGCGTACGCATATTTCAGGCTTGTGCGGGCGTTCGGCGGCGTACCGCTTCGTCTGCATGTACCCGAGGATGCTTCGCAGTATAATCTTCCTCGCGCGACAAAAGAGGAAGTTTATGCTGCGATCGAGCAGGATCTCACAGAAGCTGCATCTGTCCTGCCTCAATCGTATACCGGTGCCGACATTGGACGCGCTACGAAAGGAGCTGCACTTGCTTTGCACGCGAAAGTCTCCATGTATCAGGGGAAATGGCAGCAGGTTTTGGATCTTACGAATCAGGTGATGGGATTGGGTTATTCGCTCTTTCCCGATTTTCAGGAGTTGTTCCGGGTTGAAAACGAAAACAATCAGGAATCAATCTTCGAAATTCAGGCCGCAGTAATTCCGGGTAATCCGGATGCGTCGAATTCACAATACTCGCAGGTGCAAGGTGTGCGTGGTTCAGTAGGTGGAGGCTGGGGATTCAACGTGCCCACGGCAGATCTTGCTGCGGCCTTTGAGGAGGGCGACCCGAGACGTGATGCTACTATTATTTTTCGGGGAGAAACCACGCCGCAGGGCGATGCGATCCCTGCAACGGGTGACAATCCCATGTACAACGAGAAATCTTATGTGCCGTTCAGCCAGTACGTTGCGGGCTATACCGAAGGCGCGCAGCAAAACATCCGCGTGCTGCGCTATGCCGATGTGCTGCTGATGAATGCTGAGGCCAATAACGAGCTCGGCAACACGGAGGCGGCACTCGTCTCACTCGAAATGGTAAGGGCGCGCGCGCGGGGCGGTGATAATTCAGTGCTTCCCGAGGTAACAACTACCAGCCAGGCGGAGTTGCGTGCGGCGATATGGCATGAGCGGCGAGTGGAACTCGCCATGGAATTCGACAGATATTTCGATGTCATCCGGCAGGGACGCGGTGAGGAAATATTCGGTCCGCTTGGATGGGAACCCCATAACGAAGTATGGCCGATACCTGTTACGGAGATCAACCTCAGTTCCGGCATGCTGCAACAAAATCCTGGATATTGACTTTTAACGAAGAGTGCATTATGAAAAATAAGAATGTATATATAAAGGCGGGCATCGCTGTTCTGATCCTGTTGATGCCGGTCCTGATGACAGCGTGTTACGACAAGTTTGATCCCGATAGTTACAAACCGGTCTTTACCATCAGCGGTTATTCGGCCGTTGATGAGATACAACCTGCAAGCCTCGTTGCATATTGGTCATTTGATGGCGATATGAATGAAACTATATCCGGCACAGCCGCCACGAATCACGAGGCAACGCTGGTCAATGGTTTCAAAGGTCAGGGGGTCAGCTTTACGGCAAACAGTCCCTCCTGGCTATTGTACGAACCAGTTGACGCGGTGACAAGCCTTGAAAGTTTTACTATTTCCTTTTGGGTGAATCCCGCCTTTGTTGACACTGACGCAAGCAATGGCATTGATGGCATCATCGGTCTGGTCGGACTCTCGAATCCGGGACGTTTCTGGGGAAATCTTGAGTGGTTCATTGAAAACAACAGTAATCCCGATGGAGCCATCATCAAAGTAATCATGACGCACAACAATGAGATGGAAACGGACATCGTTGTTAATAACTACAAAGGTTTGTTCGGCAACTGGACCAATCACACGCTCACCTTCGACGCCGGGACTTCAACGTTGTCCTATTACATCAATGGATCGCGGCTCGCCACAAAGATGACCCCATGGACTGGACCGATCGCGTTTGAGAACAGCGGACCAATGGTATTCGGAACGGTGCAATTTCAAACTTCTCCCAGTCTGACGACTCATGGCCCTGAAGACTGGGCGAGTCACCTTACAGGTACTATTGACGAGGTGCGCGTCTACAACAAGGCTCTCAATGAAGGAGATATCAATGCACTCGTCGTGTTGCAGGGAAAGGGCAAGTGACCGATCACAATATTCTTTTCAGAAAAGGTTTTCCATTTGGAGAACCTTTTCCTTTCTGGCAATGATTGGATAACTTGAGCGGGCGTCACACCTCATGACAACACAGGAAATCTTAGGACACCATTCTCACAGGCCATGGCTTATTCCATCTGAAGCCTGGCAATATTACCAGGAATGGAACAACGTTCTGTTTTTGCACTGGCAGGTGGACGTTGGTGCATTGCAGGACTTAGTCCCTGATGAACTGGAGATCGACTTGTTTGATGGGCGCCCGTGGGTTTCGCTGGTTGCATTTACAATGGAAGGTGTCCGCACAAGGAATTTGCCGGCGTTTCCGCCAGTCTCTAATTTTCATGAGATCAACCTTCGCACTTATGTGAGATCCGCGAACAAGACTGGCGTGTATTTCCTCAGTATAGAAGGTGGCAACAGGCTCTCATGTTCTGTGGCAAGGCGACTATCCTCCCTTCCCTACAGGTTTTCTGAAATAAAAAGGTCGCGCAATCAATACCTTTCTCATAACAGATTGCTCAATAACCATCTTTGTATTGACTACATTGCCGGTAGCGAGCTTCCGGCCAAAACCGCATTAGACCAATGGTTGACCGAAAGATATGCCCTGTTCCAGGATTGCCAGGATTCGATTCACGAATTCGAGATTCACCATCTTGAATGGCCACTGAAAGAAGTAACAATTACTGCCCTGAAAGTTGATTACCCGCGGTTCAAGAGACTGATAGGTCGCAAGCCGGACAAGGTACAATATTCCGCGGGTGTTCAGGTAATTGCGTGGGCACAGAACAGATTGCTGGCATCGCGAATGAGATAAAGCCTTTGCTACCCAATGCTGTCGCGTGATCACCAGGGTTCCCTGCTTAAAATCAATTTTCGGTCTGCGTTCTCATCGATGTGCCTAAATTTACCGTCCTCACCCAGCGCCAATAAATCCGCAGCGATATGTAAAGATGAATCGTAGTTGTGACCGGGCATATGCCTGCATCTTTCAGGAATACGTTAGAGTTCAAACGCAGAGAAGATCATGGTACGGAAATTACCTGTTATTTTACATGGCGATGCGTTTAAGATTATTTCCAACTTATTTTTTATTGTTGCTGCCGGCAATTCTGTTGATCGCCTGTAACGACGAGGATGAGAGCAAGCCACCCTTGGAATTGGTCAGCGTGTTTGTCGGTCCTCATGAGATCAACCTTTCTGGCGTTGCGAACCAAGGCATACCTGCTGACCTCAACATTACCTTGATATTTTCTTCACCCGTGGACAAAAACAGTGCTGTGGCTTCTGTCCGGCTAATTGACGGTAGTCAGGATGAAGTCAGCATCGCAGTAAGCGTACTCGCCGACGGGCACACGGTAGTCATTGATCCTGATGAGTTCCTGCGGCCAAAGAACTTATATACCATCGTTATTGGTGGCGGACTCAGGGGTGACAGTGGCCAGGGTTTTGAGGCCCGGCAAATCCAGTTTGAAACTTCCCTGGCAAGCCTGGCGATCGTGTCAGCAACGATTGGCAACCAGGATATAACAGGCGCGGAGAGAATAACCGACGTACCATTAGATCTTTCACTTGCTATGACATTTTCGGCGCCTGTCGACATCGCGTCATTCGAACAATCTGCGGCGCTGGCCGGAATCACTAATCCGTCATTGAATTATCAATGGTCTGACGCGAACAAGACTGTTCTGATAACCAGCGCAACTCCCGTTGTTCACCTTGCGCGCTATCAGTTCCGGCTGACACAGATGCTCCAGGGCGCAGCGGGTGAATCGTTCTCAGGATTTTCAAAAACATTGTACACGCGCGCACCAGACAGTCCGCAGTTCCCGATCATTTCGGACGACGAACTTCTCACGCTCGTCCAGCAGCAAACCTTCAAATATTTTTGGGATTTCGCACATCCGGTAAGCGGCATGGCACGTGAACGAAACACATCAGCTGATATCGTCACCAGTGGAGGCTCAGGCTTCGGTATCATGTCCATGATCGTTGGAATGGAGCGAAAATTTATCTCCCGTGAACAGGGCCTTCAACGTATGGATAAGATCCTGACGTTCCTCGAATCGGCTGATCGCTTTCACGGCGCCTGGCCGCACTGGATGAATGGGCAAACGGGAGATGTTATTCCCTTCAGCGCCAATGATAACGGCGGCGATCTGGTGGAGACATCTTTTCTGGTGCAGGGGCTTCTCACATTCAGGCAATATCTCGATGCAAATCTCCCCGAAGAACAAGCGCTGATCCATCGCATTAACGCATTGTGGGAAAGTGTTGAGTGGGATTGGTATACCAGAGGCGGTCAGGATGTTTTGTACTGGCACTGGTCTCCTGACAAACAATGGATCATGAATCACGCAATCAGGGGATATAACGAGGCGCTCATCACGTATTTTCTTGCTGCAGCCTCGCCAACCCACCCGATCGCAGCATCAGCTTATCACGCAGGTTGGGCAAATCAGGGAGCGATCAGGAATAATAAAGGATTTTATGGCATAACATTGCCGTTGGGTTACGACTATGGCGGTCCTCTTTTTTTTGCCCACTAC
>CBFGXV010000239.1:0-5236 GCA_965652755.1 uncultured Chryseosolibacter sp.
AACAACAGCGGTTTTGAACTGTCTCCTTTTTTGAAATGAGGATGTCTTATAAAATCCTTGAGTGGCAAAAATAACTTCCAGGGTCCCTGCCGGATTGCCTGAAGCTGACCGGCTTCGTAATAATAAAATACATCGTGGGGCGACGGGGCATTTCGTTTTCCTGTTATCAATGGATAAATGTCGTGTCCATCGATGACGCGATCGCCAGGCACAGTGGCGCCGGCCAGGATCGCAAACGTTGGCAGTAAGTCCATCGTTGTGGCAAGCTCATCACAGACAGTTCCATCACGTATGGTACCCGGCCACCACATGATTGTCGGCACACGAAAGCCGCCTTCGGATGTGGTATATCCCCGACCATTCAATGGTTTGTTGGTGCCCAGGTCCGCCCGCTGCGGATCATCTGTCATCGGTGCGCCATTATCGGAGGTAAAAATAACGAGGGTATTCCGGTCAAGGCCCTCCTCTACAAGCTTGTTCAGGATCTGTTCAACAGACCAGTCCAGCTCTTCAACGCTATCGCCCCACGCACCGCCCAGGCTTTTCCCCTTGAATCGTTCGCTCGCAAAGGGTGTTGACGTGCTTCCCGGCATCGCATGCGAAAGAAATAAAAAAAAGGGATGATGTTTATTCTGTTCAATAAACGCAACGGCTTTTTCCGTATAGTCCCCTGTCAGCAGGCTTCTGTCGACACCAGCTTCAATTACTTTCTCATTCAGCATGAGCGGTAAAGGAGGCCAGTCGTTGCCGTCAAATTTCTGCCCTAATCGCCGGCCCACGTCCGGGGTCATGTCGTCACTGTAAGGAATTCCGTAGAAATACTCGAACCCCTGCGCGTTGGGCAGAAACGGCGCCTGATCACCCAGGTGCCATTTGCCAATCATACCTGTCGCATATCCGCGCTCGCGTAAGACTTCAGCTATCGTAATCTCGGCGGGATTTAATCCATAAGGCGATATTGGCCTGAGTACCTGACCATCACGGGGATTCCAATGCATACCTACACGCTGCGCATAACATCCGGTCATGATGCTTGCGCGCGAGGGTGTGCATACGCCGGCTGAAGCATAGAAGTGTGTAAACTTCTTTCCCTCTCTGGCCATTCTCGCCAACCCTGGCGTGTTGTTCGTCTGCGACCCAAAAGGGCTGATATCCCCATATCCGAGATTGTCGCATAAGATCACAATGAGATTTGGCGGTACGTCATTCTTCGGCTGTGCATGCGTCTGAACGGCGATGAGCAGGATCCCCAGCCATACAACGGTTTGGCTAGTGTACAGAATTCGCGGTAATGAGTCTCCGGTCTCCTTACACCTTTTTGCCATATTATTTCATCCGGGAGAATTGACGCAGTAACTCGGCAACAATCTTCCGCGTAGCACCGGTCTCTACCCTGTTTGTACCCAACCAGGTTTCATAACCGCCCAACTCGTGTTGCTCCGGAGTTGGGAGATATCCATAGCTTCCGTTGGCGATGGAAATATTAAAAGTCTGCTTCAAGGGACTTTTTGCCTTTAGTTCAAGGCCTGTTTCAGTAAATGTCTCGAAAGGAATTGCCGTGACTCCCAGATCTCCGATCCGAAACGTCTGCAGAAGGACGCTGATCTCATCCGGCCACTCTTTCTCGATCTGTAAGATGCGATCAGCATAGATCTTTTCCAGGCTGTGTACCAGTTGGGCATCTTCGGGTTTCTTAACCGATGCCTCGGCATTCGCAATCATCTTCGGCGTGGGCTTGCGGACCTTCAACTTCAGCTCTGATTGAGCCGCTTGCAAACGCACCCAATCATGATGCTTAATGGTTTTATATACCCTGAAGACCTCCTTGGCAACGTCGTCAGCAACGATCCGCATCTTTTCATAGGGAGCGCGTTTCTCCGCTGGACCGCGGAAATTAATGTTGTTCACATCGCCAGACGTACCGTTTGACATGATCCCGACAAACGGCGGGTCCTGGCGATCCGCCTTTAGCAATTCCTGAATGCGGTCGGCAAATACCGCGAAGTAGTCGGCTGAAATATCATTCCCCTTCACACCACCTACATAATGGAGAGAATAGTTGGCAAGCAAAGCGATTGGCTTTCCGCTCGTGGACTGAACTGATATGAACGAGACCTCGGGATCAGTTGGTCCTGCGGGCTCTACAAGATCAGGGTTAGCAACACCCGGATTCATTTTGACCAGGTCCTTTTCACCGAAAGGATTCACGACCGGTTCTTTCATCTTCCAGCGGCGATTGAAGAGGTGCTGAGGCACTTTGCCAGAGCCCCAGCCGATCCGCGCCGGTTCTAGATTATTGTAAGCCACCCGAACCCCGTCGGCAATTCGCCTCGCGAGGAACTGTTGATACTCATCCAAGGGTTTTCCATAATTGTAACCGCGTCTTTTTTCGCCCACACCTCCCGCGCTCGTAGCAGAGTGTGTATGCGTAGACGACATCAACATATGTTCTTTCGGTATACCAGTGGACTCGTTGATCAATCGCTTCGCTTCATCGAACACTTCGCGAAGGATACCAACGTTGTCTACAATAGCAAATACGAGACGCGTTTCACCATCATCAAGTACCAGACACCGCGCATGAAGCTCATCATGAATATTCGTTGAACGCGGGGTACCAAAGCCTCCGACAATGACTTCACCGATGAAAGGAGTAACGTTGCTGGTAGCGGCGCCGGCGCGAAATTGTTTGGTATTTGTTGTCTGGGCCTGAACCCAAACACCGCCAATCATCAATAGCGCCAGCAAACACGTCGCCCGACGAAAACTGAATAGTTGTTGAATGCTTTTCATATCTGTAAAAATTTATATATTCTGGTTAGTCATCTATTTATCCGAATGCAGGGCTTTCAGGAGCCTGATGGCGGAGTCCACCATCATTTCTCCTCCCCCGGGTGCAAGCCGTGAATTAATTGTTTCGTAGCTACCCTCCGCGAACGCCTGGCGAGTAGGTACATATGCTATGTGGCTGTTCGTAAGCTCGATCACGAACGTAGTTCTGAATGGCGATCCGGCTTTGATGGCCAGACCGAGCTCGACGAAAACTTCGCCCGGCAGACCTACGATCGCGAGGTCATTACTGATCTTAAAAGCCTGCACCTCCAGCGGAAGTTTCCATTTTTCCATAGCCACGGTCGGCGATACCGCCTCGGTCCTGCGCAGTCTTTCCAGTGAGCGGATCTTTAAGCGTCTTCGCCGTTCAAGAAATTCGCCATCATTATAAAGTGGATCGGCTTGTTCCTGGTGTGCCCATGCCAGTTCTTCAGGGGAGAACGCCTGGCAAGGAGCGTATACAAATTCCGTCAACACCTCAAGCGAAGTGCCATCAAGGCGTGTCAGACCGTTCAACGCATCCACTACTGTGCGACCAAGTCTTGTTCCGATGTCTTTCGATGAGGGCCGTCGGTTCCCGATCGGATCCACGTGATTGATGTCACCACATGGTGCCGCTCCGAAAATGGAAACAAAGTCCTTTCCGAATCTCTCACTCAGTGATTTTGCGAGAAAGCCGGGATAATCAGCACTGAAAGCAGTGCCTCCGAACGTGTCCGCATGCAGTGAAAAATTAGTGAGAGAAGCAAAGGGTATATTGTCCGATGCCCTGCGGAATAACACGATGCCCAACGCGGGGTCTACCGGTCCGGCGGAACGCAAGATTCCCGGATTACCCATACCCGGATTAGTCTGCACTTTTCCGTCGTGCATCAAAAAACGCCTGTTAACTCCAAGGTCTTGTACTGCGGGGGTTGCGCTCGCGGCCAAAACGGCTGTCGCGGTATTGTTCGCGTCCTCGATGGCTTTTGCAATATTGATAATAAGCGATCTGGCATAGTCATCTTCCCCTATGTCTTCATCCTTGTCATACGGAGGACGCAATGAACCGGTTAATTCCCTTATGTTCGAATGATAAGCCGGGCTCGTGTGACTGTGTGTTGCGGCGATGAGGATATTCGAATAGGGGATGCCGGTCTTCTTCGAGGCAAGCAGGCGGACCTTTGATGACAGCTGGCGTTCGATCCAGAGCAGATCACAAACCACGATCGCCATGCGTTGATCGCCCGCTCGCATGACAAGAGCCTTTGCGTAAAGGCGATCATGGACTCCGGTCGAAGGTCCGCGGTAGTGCGGATACGCCGCCTGCCCGGGCGTAATATCCACCTGCGCGGCTCCTGCGTATAGACCAGACGTTTGAGCCAACACGCGGTGGTTCAAACTACTGGCCAGACCCGCGCAAAGAATCCAGAACGCGATGTGGCCTTTAACTTTATTGATCATTGCAAATCACGCGAAAACATTTTCTTGCGAGCCGGATTGATTCTCATTTCAGCTCCGGCGGAACGTTGCCATAAGACCACGGTGTTCCAAACGGAGGCGCAGGTGGAGGCTGCGGAACCACACCGGGCTTCATCTGGTTTGCCAGCTCGATTCCCGTGTTCGCAAATTGCCGGCCAGCGGAAACTTCCAGGTTACTGTAAGAAGTTAGTCGCGTTTCATATCCACCGCCCTTCGGACCAAGCGCTTCTTCGGTGGGCACATAACCCACGATCCCATTGGCGAGCTCAACGACGAACGTGAACGGAAAGTGACTTCCTTTTTTTATGTCGAGACCGTATTGCACAAAATATTCGGCGGGATTTGAAACAAAGGCAATAGGGCCTACCTGGATCGCCTGCACTTCAACTTCTACATCGGGACGAACTTTGAGGATCGCGTCCAGCAGCAACGTCTCTTTTGCAAACGTCCATTCCGAATGCCCGGCCTTTTCCGGACCTTGTTCTGCGATCTTCATCGCATCCTTTACTTTTTGAGGTGACGGTACCCGACGATTCACTTTCCAGACTTTCTGGCGGACGTCCAGGGGGATGTCACTATTGGCACCACGCCGGATAAGCAAAAGGGTTTTAAACGCTTCAGCACCGACGCGTCCGCCGACGAGCTCGCACCACTCTTCCGCGTCGGGGTTCTTGAATTTCGCAAGGTTATCAACCTGCGTTATGTCACCACAGGCCCCTTGCAGAAATACGACGGGCAACGCCGCGTTTCCGGTTGCGCCCCGTAATGTTTTCTCCATGGAGTAGATCCAGTTGGCGGAAATGCCTCCGGGATTCGTTGTCGCGTGGCAGGAAAAATTAACGATGGTGCCTAGTAGATTACCTTTCATATCCCATACACCCACCGTACCGACTTGCGGATCAATGGGGCCGATATTAAAGCCCGTTAAGTACCCTTACCGGAA
>CBFGXV010000240.1:0-5226 GCA_965652755.1 uncultured Chryseosolibacter sp.
GGGTATCTATGACACGATGAACTATGTAAATCCTGACGTTGCGACTATTTGCACAGGTTTGGCCGCGTCTATGGGTGCAGTTCTGCTTGCTGCCGGTGCGACGCGCAAGCGCTCGGGTTTGCCGCATTCCAGGATCATGATCCACCAGCCGATGAGCGGTATGCAGTGGCAAGCGTCAGATATGGAAATATCATTGAAACAGACCCTCGAAGTAAAGAAAGACTTATACAACATTCTCGCCAACCACAGCGGTCAGAAATACGAGAAGATCGAGCGGGATGCCGATCGCGATTACTGGATGCGGGCGAGCGAAGCCAAGGTTTACGGATTAATTGACGAAGTTTTGGAACGTAAGGCACCTAATAAGGCTTGACGGTGTTGTAAAGGCCGATGTCCAATTAATTCAGTACCTTTGTTCCTGACCATGGCAGCCAGCGCAGTTGGCAGCCGGCGGGTAAATGGTCTTCATTAAAATTCAATTATGGCAGAAGTAACGTGCTCGTTTTGTGGGAGAAGCAAGAAGGATGTAGACCTGATGATCTCAGGTATCCATGCTCATATTTGCGATAAGTGTGTGACGCAGGCCAGCCAGATCCTGCAGGAAGAGAAAAAAAGCAAGACAGAAGCAGGTTTCTCGCCGAATTTCAAGCTCATAAAGCCCAGGGAGATCAAAAAATTCCTGGATGAATACGTCATCGGGCAGGATGAAGCCAAAAAGATCATTTCTGTTGCAGTTTATAATCACTATAAACGCCTGATGCAGCGCAAGCTGGAAAGTGATGTAAACATTGAGAAGTCGAACATCATCATGGTCGGCGAAACCGGTACTGGCAAAACCTATCTGGCAAAGACGTTGGCGAAGATCCTGCAGGTGCCATTCTGTATCGCCGACGCTACGGTACTTACTGAAGCAGGATACGTAGGCGAAGATGTTGAAAGCATCCTCACCCGCCTGTTGCAGGCTGCTGATTATAACGTGGAGGCTGCTGAGCGCGGTATTGTATACATCGACGAAATAGACAAGATCGCACGCAAGTCTGACAACCCGTCAATTACCCGCGACGTCAGTGGCGAGGGCGTACAACAAGCGCTTTTGAAATTACTCGAAGGTACGGCTGTGAACGTTCCCCCACAGGGAGGACGCAAGCATCCGGATCAGAAAATGATCACTGTCAACACGGAAAATATTCTTTTTATCTGCGGCGGCGCATTCGAAGGAATTACGCGTTTCATCGGAAACCGTTTGAATACCAAGCCACTCGGCTTTATTTCCGGAGTAGATGGCCTTCACCCTGGTGATATCGACAAAGACAATCTGTTGCAATTTGTATCGGCGCAGGACCTGAAAAGTTTTGGTCTTATTCCGGAATTGATCGGTCGTTTGCCTGTTGTTTCCTATCTCAATCCACTTGATAAGGAAGCCTTGCGCCGGATCCTTACCGAGCCGAAGAACGCCCTTATCAAGCAGTACCAGAAACTGTTCGAGATGGAGAACATCGAGCTCGAGTTCAAGGAAGGAGCCGTGGAATTTATCGTCGAAAAAGCGCTCGCCTTCAAACTTGGCGCGCGCGGTCTGCGCAGCATCTGCGAAGCCATCATCAACGACGCGATGTTCGAACTCCCCTCTGAGAAAACCCTTGACAAACTCAGCATCAACCGCGCCTACGCGGAAGAGAAATTCAGCAAGTCACAGTATAGTAAATTGAAAGTCGCTTAGGTTAATGTGTTGAGGTGTTGGAGTGTTGATGTATGCTCGCATCTGCGCTCATCGGTAGTTCCTGGATTTGTGCTTCGCCTACGCATCCGCAAAAGAATTGTTTCAACCGCTCCCATGAATAGTCCTAGCTGTGCACTTCGAATTGCGCTGTTGTCCACGTGCTACTCCCGTTTCGTGACAGCCGCATTTTTGCATTTCTTCAAAGGCGCACGAACCCCCATAAGATAGGTGCATTGGCCCGACAGATACCTCAACATCTCAACACCTCAACACATCAATACACTCTTAAGGCGGACATTCAACATCTTAGAAATAGAGATGCGATCAGAAGACAGGAACCTCAACACCTCAACACCCCAACACTTCAACACCCCAAATACCCAACCATCAACTTCGCCGCGTTCTCTGAGGCAGAGCCTGTGTCAAGGAGTTTGATGATCGTATCATAATCATCCAATACTTTTTTTCGATAGGTGGGGTCCGACAGAAGTCTTTCTAATTCAGCGCTGATCGTCGCCGGGTTAGCATCATCCTGGATCAGTTCTTTTACAACCGGTTTGTCCGCAATGAGATTGACGAGGGAGATATACTTGACCTTAATGATCAGTTTGACGAGCCACACAGTCAGGGATGCCGCTTTATATACAACAATTTGAGGTACTTTAAACAATGATGTCTCCAGCGTGGCAGTGCCTGACGTAACGATCGCGGCACGCGCATGCAACAACAGGTTATAAGTATCCTCTTGCACGAGCTTCACATTGGAACAATCTGCAACTGGCTGATATAGCCCTGCATCCAGATTGTTGACGGTAGCTACTGCAAATTGAAGATGCGGAAAACGTTTAATGACTTCCCTCATGACGGGAAGAATATGCATGACTTCCTGCTTCCGGCTACCTGGCAGGAGTGCAATAATGGTTTGGGACCGATCAAGGCCTCTCTTTTCAAGAAAGCTTTCATCCGGTACATGGGCTTTTACCGCATCGAGCACCGGGTTGCCCACATAGTCTACTTGCCAATCGAATTTCTGATAAAAGTCTTTTTCGAAAGGCAGGATCACGAACATGCGATCGACGTTGGCCTTCAACTGATGTGCACGACTTTGGTTCCATGCCCAGACCTTTGGACTGATGTAATAGAATACTTTGACTTTATGTTTCTTGCCAAAGCGGGCCATCTGACGGTTAAAGCCAGCGTAGTCGATCAGGATGATCACGTCTGCCTTGAACTCAAGAATATCCTGACCGCATTTTCGCAGGTATCCCGAGATCTTTACAATGTTCAGCAATACCTCGACGAAGCCCATCACAGCGAATTCCGCATAGTGGGCGAATAGCTTGACGCCCGCCTCCTGCAGGTAATCGCCGCCAAGTCCTCGAAATTCCGCGGAAGGGTCGTGCTTGCGGATAGCTTTCACAAGATTGCTTCCGTGTAGATCGCCTGAACGCTCGCCTGCTATGATGTAGTACCTCATGAGTCGATGGTCAATGGTGCATGGTCAATGGTCAATAGTCAATACTCAATAGTAAAATCCCATCGACTATGGACCATCGACTATCGACTATAGACTGAATATTACTCTCCGAAGTATTCAACGTAGTTGCGGGGAGTTTCGTACAGGCGGATGGAATGGAGCTTGCCAGCCGTCGTGACATCGGGCAAATGTTTGTTCAGGATCTGCCAGATCTCGACAACCAGGTTCTCGCAGCTCGCCAGTTTATCTTTCATAAAATCAACATCGACGTTGAGATTTTTGTGATCCAGCTTGTCTATCACTTCGCGGCGAATCATCGAGCTCAGCTTTTTCAGGTCCACGACAAACCCGGTTTCGGGATCGGGCCTGCCTTTGATGGTCACGATGAGGTCGAAGTTATGCCCATGCCAGTTTTCATTGGCACACGGGCCAAAGACTTCCACATTCTTTTCTTTAGTCCATGCCGGATTATAAAGCTTGTGAGCGGCGTTAAAATGTTCTTTTCGCGATACGTAGAGCATGCGTTTAATAATTGATGCAAATATACATGTATTTGCTTACAGCGGTTATCGGGTTCCTTGCCTGTCGAGTGAAATGGTGGGGGCAGGTGGTTCGTCCGCTGTCGTCAGATTTTTCTTAGTCCATCCACCACGCCGGCTTTGTTGTGGTGGCAGTGCCAAAGGAATAGGCTGTGCAATTGGTGCATTCTTCAGCAGGTGGGCCGGGACCATAGACGACCAGGCAGTCTGCTTTCAAGGTATTCTCCACGTAGTATGATAGATCTGTCCTGTCGAAGTACCATCGCTTTGCCTGCTCGGAAGTTACTCCAAAGTAACCTGAAACTCTTTTCTCGTCGGCAGCAGACGTGAAATTCGTTCTCAGGTTGTAAGGCGGCACATCGGTCAACATACCGCCTTCTCCCTGATCCTTTAATTCCTTCCAGTAACTATAGTGCGGTTCCGTCATGGCGTGCTGCGTGACCAGCACCGAGAACTTTTCAAATATCCTTTCATTGCGGATTGTCGGAAAAGAGAACAGATCCTTCCTGTATCCTCCCGCGCGATCGGCCTGCAGGCCGTAGGTCGGTAAATAATTGCGATCGGTCGCCCAGCACCTGTATACCGGATCATTTTGCGATATCAGCGGAGCGACATATATCCACATGGGCGAATACGTCCAGCGGTAATAAATTTCCTCTCCTGTGGTGTTTGGAGGAACCTCCACGTTAACCAAGGCCACCTGTTTGCTCCTTAGCACCCACTTAGGATATTCCATAACATACTGTTGCATTTCCGTCTCAACGAAGCTTATGTCACCCATCGCGGGAACATCAACATCAGGTAAACCCTCCCACGAAGACTCATAAACATTTTCATCGGGCGTGGCAATTCGCAGACTGTACAACACACCTCTTTGGGCTTCAAAAGCCGGATCGGTGAGCGTGTATATGCCACTTCCCGTTTCGGTATAGATCAGTTCGTCACCTTCACTTGTGACCAGTGTGACAACCGCCCCTGACACCGGCAGGGGACGTGTGTTCTGCACATCACCTGTAAGCGTGAGCCTGACCGTGAAATACCGGCCATCGGAAGGATAAGTTAATGTCTCATTAAATGATGTATCAGATATAAAAGCTTCAACGACTAGCGAAGGTTCAGGATTGCGAACCACGAACTCGTAAGGTTCGATACAACCTGCTATCAGGAACAAAAACGTAAAACGCAGTTTTTTCAACATATCGGTAAACACAATCATTGAATACTATAACGGGCCTTCAAATCATCGGATCTCCATTGCAGAAGGGAGGCCACTTCAGTTCAAACATTCTAAAATTCGGGCACCCGGTATCACTTGTCTGGAAGTTCGTGCATAC
This sequence comes from uncultured Chryseosolibacter sp., assembly GCA_965652755.1. Lineage (GTDB taxonomy): Bacteria > Bacteroidota > Bacteroidia > Cytophagales > Cyclobacteriaceae > Chryseosolibacter. The sequence continues at coordinate 5,068 of CBFGXV010000240.1, forward strand.
CCGCTGCCTTCTCTGTATATGCCCATGCCTCCTGACGTATTCTCCAGCTTTACAACGGCGTCGCTAACAGGAATCGGGCGAACGTTGGTCACGTCACCCGTAAGGCTTAGCCTGACAGAGAAGTAGCGCCCATCAGAAGGATGCGAACGCGTGTCATTG
>CBFGXV010000241.1:0-5222 GCA_965652755.1 uncultured Chryseosolibacter sp.
TGAAGCGCGCCGGTGTTCACGTTAACTTCGCGCCGGTTGTAGATGTAAATAATAATCCTTCGAACCCCGTCATCAACTACCGTTCTTTTGGCGAAGACAAAAACAATGTCGCTGCAAAAGGAATAGCCTACATGAGGGGACTACAGGATGGAAATGTGCTCGCGACCGCGAAACATTTCCCCGGACACGGCGACACGGATACAGACTCGCATTATGCTTTACCGCAGATCACACATGGACGCGAGCGTCTTGATTCGCTTGAATTATTTCCCTTCCGGGAGCTGATAAAGTCGGGCATCGGAGGCATCATGGTGGCGCACCTGAACATCCCTGCGCTGGACTCTTCACGTTTACCATCTACTTTGTCTCGCCCGATTATTACTGATCTTCTCAAAAAAGAATTGGGATTCACCGGCCTCATCGTCACCGATGCAATGAACATGAGAGGAGTTACCGCCAGCAGAGCGCCGGGAATTGCGGACAAGGATGCGATCGTGGCGGGCAATGATATCCTGGAATTCACGGAGGACGTTGCAAGAACGATCGATGAAGTTCGGAAGGCGATCCGGCAGGGGTTGATCTCGCAGGATGAGATCGATCTTAAATGTCGCAAGATGCTTGCGCTGAAGGAGTGGGTCGGGCTGGACAAACGCCGGAGGATCGATACGGAAAATCTCACACAAGATCTGCTGGCACCGCGATACAAGCTGTTAAGGCGCGATCTCGTCAAGGCTTCGCTGACAGTCCTGAAGAACGACAGGTCCATGATCCCGCTTCGCGAACTGGACACGCTCCGCATTGCGTCGGTGTCTTTTGGATCATCTGCAATGACTACCTTTCAACACACGCTCGGCCTCTACGCGGATGTAAAACATTTTGTGATTCCCGCCGACGCTGGATCGATACAGATCGATTCGGTAAGAAAACAATTGGACAACTTCAACATGATCATCGGCGGCATTCATGACAATGCCGTCAGGCCCCTTAACAGGCTCGATTTCTCTGCAGAGGTGCTTAGTTTCCTGACCGATCTGTCCGTGCGCAAATCGTTTGTCCTGGCTGTGTTCAAGAACCCGTATGTGCTTAGCAGGATCACCGGTGTTGAGCGCACCGATGCACTGGTTGTTGCATACCAGGACGATCCTGAGACCGAATCGCTGACAGCACAACTTATCTTCGGCGGCGTTGGCGCGAGCGGGCGACTTCCGGTGACCGTTGGAAGCATCTTCAAGTCAGGGGATGGTATGGACATGGCAGGAGGAATTCGCTTCGAATACACGATAGCAGAGGATGCGGGTATGGATTCCAGGACCTTATACTCAGGCATCGACTCACTTGTAGCCCAGGCGTTGGACGCAAAGGCCATACCGGGTTGTCAGGTACTGGTGGCGCGGGACAGAAAAGTGATACTGCATAAAGCTTACGGATTGCACACCTACAGCGATACCATTGCTGTGAAATTGTCCGACCTTTACGACCTCGCTTCGGTAACCAAGATATCGACCTCACTGGCAGCGCTGATGAAACTGCATGACGAAGGTGAATTCCGCCTTGATGCCACCCTTGCTGACTATCTCCCCAGATTCAGGCGATCAAATAAAGCGGATATTCCGATGACCGATTTGCTCACTCATCAGGCAAGGCTGATCCCTTTCATACCTTTTTATCAGAAAACGGTCCGCAAGAATGGAAGTTATAAATGGGCAACGATAAAAAGAGACTCCTCAGAAAGATTTCCCATAAAGCTGAAGGACGGGTTATACCTCAATCGGAAATATCCCGACAAGATGGTGAAAGGGATCCGCAAGTCGCCGTTGCGCCCCGAGAAGAAGTATGTTTATTCTGATTTTTTCTTCATGCTGGCGCCCCGCGTCGTCGAAAGTATGATCGACGGAAATTTTGCTGATTATCTGAATAAGAATTTCTATAAGCCTCTCGGTGCTGTTACGATCACTTATAATCCGGCATTGAATTATCCGGCCCGGAGGATCGTGCCGACGGAAAATGATTACCTCTTCCGGCGGGAACCTGTTCATGGCACAGTCCACGACGAAAATGCCGCGATGATGCGCGGTGTCTCAGGTCACGCGGGATTGTTCGCCAATGCCAACGACCTGGCTAAACTCATGCAAATGTATCTTGACATGGGTGAATATGGCGGTGACCGTTACATCAAAGAAGAGACCTTGCGCAATTTTAGCAAGACCCAATTCCCGGAAAATGATAACCGCAGGGCGCTCGGTTTCGACAAACCAAACCTGGAATATCGCGGCGTCAACAACAACACCGCAAAGGGGGCTGGCCCCAACAGCTTTGGACATACTGGGTTTACGGGAACGTTCGCATGGATGGACCCTGATACAGGCTTGTTGTATATTTTTCTTTCGAACAGAGTTACACCTACGCGGGAAAACACCAGGTTGTATCAGTTGAATACAAGAACGCAGATACAGCAGGTCATGTACGATGCGCTCGAAGCGGGAAGCGCAAATGAAGGGTCCGGCACCCGGTAATGGCGACGACACATCGCTGTAATACCTGGAATTGTAACCAAAAGTCATAGGCGTTTTTGCCGGACTGCCATAATTAGCCTGCGCACGTGATTCGTTTTGCGTCCGGGTTGAGGGCCTGTGACAGATCAGATGTTTAACGCTGCCCGTTTTTGAGATCGCCCACAATAGTTGACAGCGTCTAATTTCATCAGCAATAGATTAGGCAAATGCCTTTCAGAAAAAATTAATGAGCGTTCAAGGCAGGCATGCGGTACTTGGGACTTTGATTTTCATAGATTAAATTCCAGATTAGGTTATGAAACAGGATTATGTCCATGGCGCCTCGAAAGTCCAGCGGAAGATATTTGCCGGGATGGAGTGCAGTCGTCAACTGGATCAATACGTCGGTGAGATCCTTCGGAGCAATTGGAGACACGACTTCAGATACTCGGCCTGGAGCGCAGGCTGCCCGAAGACGTTGAGGTGGCGGGCTACAGGATTTGCCAGGAACTGGTGCAGAATGTGATCAAACATGCGCATGCAACGATGATGAATATACAGATCATTGATCATCAGGATTCGCTTAACATCATTGTTGAGGATAATGGCAAGGGGATGGTAAAGAAAGAAATCGCAAACGGTTTTGGTTTTGCTACCATCCAGGCGAAAGTCGAGCTTTTCAAAGGTTCGTTTGAGATTGACAGCCAACCGGGAAAGGGCGCGATGATTCTGGTGGATCTGCCAGTGAGGACAGAATAAATAAATCTTAAAAATGAATCGTTTAGCAACCGGCCCTATATCAGCTCTTGTGATCCTGCCTTTCCTTGCAACAGGCCCCACCTCCGGACTTTCTTGCCCGGCCGGGAACTTATGATCTGACCACAGAAATAATTCCCGATGCAGATCTATTGGACTTTCTGTACATCTTCTTACCTTAAATGATAGATAGATATAACCAAACGGCATGAAAGTATTTTTTGTTACCAGTCTCTGCTTCTTTTCGATTCTGACTGCAAGTGTGGCGCAGGTTGCGAAGGAAGCCGACCTGTCTGCATTACCATCACATCCGCGGATCTTGCTGCTGAAAGACGAAGAGAAAGTCATTCGCGCTGCGATTTCCCGTGATGATGTCTGGAAGAAAATGCACATAGCGATCATCGATGAATCCGAAAAGATGATTGCCCTACCACTACTTGAACGCATCCAGATCGGCCGGCGCCTGCTCGACAAGTCACGCGAGTGTTTGCGCAGGGTTTTCTATTTGTCATACGCGTACAGGATGACGGGTGACGAAAAATACCTGTCGCGCGCGGAAAAGGAAATGCTCACCGTGGCAAAGTTCAGCGACTGGAACCCGACACATTTCCTCGACGTCGCGGAGATGACAATGGGTATGGCCATCGGCTATGATTGGTTGCACGACAAACTTTCCGACGCATCCAGAACAGCGATCGCAGAGGCGATCCTGTACAGGGGTCTCTTGCCTTCCTTTGACGGACGATACAATAGCTGGCTGCGGGCCAACCATAACTGGAATCAGGTTTGCAATGCAGGAATGACATTTGGCGCTCTGGCTGTTGCCGATCGCTATCCCGGGATTACCCAACAGATCATTGAACGCGCGCTTAGCTCTATCCATCTGCCGATGGAGGACTATGGACCCGATGGCGCATACCCGGAGGGTTACATCTACTGGGACTATGGCACTTCATTCAACGTCATGTTTCTGAGCGCCATTGCCAAAGCCGTCTCAACTGATTACGGACTCACACAAATTCCCGGGTTCCTGAAAACTGCAGGCTTCTATCAGAACATGACCGGCGTCACGGGGCAACCTTTTAACTGGGGGGATTGTGGCTCACGCGCCTCGCTCAGCCCGGCAATGTTCTGGTTCGCACAGAAAAACAACGACCCAACTCAATTGTGGGTTGAGAAAGGCTATCTCACCAGAGACGACTTCTCATCCTTCACCAGCGACAGGCTGTTGCCGGCCATCATGGTCTGGGGAAAAGATACGAAGCTCGACGAGGTTAAGCCTCCGTATTCAAAGTTCTGGATGGGGCAGGGGGCCAACCCTGTTTGTATGATGCGCACCTCATGGACCGATCCTCGTGGACTTTATCTCGGCTTCAAGGCGGGATCGGCCTCCGTAAATCACGGACACATGGATATCGGTTCCTTTGTTTTTGAGTCTGACGGCGTGCGATGGGCAATGGATTTTGGCATGCAGCAATACGAATCCCTGGAGTCTAAAGGTATCAGGTTGTTCGGTCGTACGCAGGATGCCCAGCGCTGGAGTGTATTTCGGCTGAATAATTTTGTGCACAATACGCTGACGGTAAACAACAAGCTCCAGCTTGTGAAAGGCTACGCGAAGATTGACAGGCACGCGGATGATCCTGCTTTCTCTTTTGTAGTCTCCGATCTTTCCTCTGTGTATGAGGGACAGCTCGCCAGCGTTACACGCGGTGCGGCGATCGCTGATGGAAAGTATGCGGTCATACAAGACGAGTTGGTTGCGCGCGACACGGCTACGATCGTGCGATGGACAATGCTCACCCCCGCCGATGTCACACTCTCGGGCAAAAATACGGCTACCCTCAAAAAGGACGGTAAAGAGTTAACCATGCGCGTGGTAACACCGTCAAACGCTAAAGTAAGGACATGGAGTACGGAACCTGCAACTGACTACGATGCGCCGAACCCCGGAACTACACTCGTCGGTTTTGA
>CBFGXV010000242.1:0-5207 GCA_965652755.1 uncultured Chryseosolibacter sp.
CCCAATGAAAGCAAATACATCAACTTTGCCTGTTTCCATCAGCGCGCCTACCGTTTCGCGTCCGCGCCCGTAGATGATATTGATCACACCGGGAGGAAAGCTATCGCGGAACGCTTCAAGCAGCGGTCGTATCAGCAACACGCCGTACTTCGCCGGCTTGAATACCACGGTATTTCCCATGATAAGCGCGGGAAATAATGTGGTGAATGTCTCATTCAGCGGATAATTGTACGGCCCCATGCACAACGCAACGCCTAAGGGCACGCGGCGGATTTGCGCCATGAAACCCTGGTCTTCGATGAGTTTTGCGGAATTGCGATCCAGGTCTTTTAGCGCTTTGATGGTGTCAATAATGTAATCGGCTGTGCGGTCGAACTCCTTTTCCGAATCCTTGAGGGATTTGCCAATCTCCCACATCAGCAGCTTTACTACTTCGTCTCTTTTTTTGCGCATTGCCGCAAGAAACTTTTCCACATGTTCGATGCGCTGGGTAACACTCATCGTCGGCCATAGCCCGTGTCCCAGGTCATATGCCTTGACTGCCGCATCGAGGGCTTGAAGTGATTCGTTTGAAGTAAGAAGCGGCGTGTGCCCTATTATCCGCTGGGTTAACTTAGCTCCGTCCTTGATACAAACAGGACTTAACACGGGGTTAAGATTCCCCGCCCAGGTTTTTAATTCACCCCCAATGAGATATTCCCTTTGCTCGATGGCTTTTCCGATTTTGAATTGATCAGGGATCGCGCTTTCCTGAGGGAAAACACTGGTGAGTAGCTCGCTCATTATTGTCAGTCTTTAATTTTGGTTGATGTTACAATGGATATTCCGGCGGAAGTGCCAATCCGGTTTGCGCCTGCACGAATCAATGCCTCTGCATTGTCCGATGTTTTTATACCTCCGGAAGCTTTGATCCCCACGTGCGTAGGTAATACTTTTTTCATTAATGCTATGTGTTCAACCGAAGCACCACCCGGTGCGAATCCTGTGGAAGTTTTTACGAAGTCCGCGCCTGCATCCGCGCAAATTTTACAGGCCTCGATAATTTCCTCGGTCGAAAGATAAGAAGTCTCAATGATTACTTTCAAAAGTTTTTCATGCGCGTGCGCAAGCGTACTGCATTTGGCAACTTCGATCTTCGTCCAGGGAAGGCCAGTCTTGAACGACGTAACATTCCAGACAAGATCAATCTCATCCGCGCCGTTATCGATTGCACGCTTTATTTCATCGAGCTTTGTTTCAGTCATGCTGTAGCCGAGCGGAAATCCAGCTACGGTGACAAGCGCGATTCTATCTTTGCTGATCTCGCGTCTGGCGCGCTTTACCCAAAACGGCGGGACGCATATACCGAAAAAACCATATTGCCGCGCTTCGTCAACCAGTCGATCAATGTCGCCAATGGTGAGAACCGGACTGAGATTGGTTTGTTCGATATAAGAAGCGACAGACACGTCGCAATTTACAAAGCACTTTCCTGATTGTCGGGAAGCGGCAACAGTTAATTCAAGAACAGGTAAGTACAGGATGGATGATACGCCTCATGAAATGCCTCAGGGCAAAAAGGGACACGCCCTCACTAGACCACAATGATGAATGTTGATTGAATTCTGATCCGGAAATTTGCTCAATGCCTGATGCCACACTCCTTGCAGAACTTCATCCTGGAAGCCTTCCTCTTTTTGGGTGGACGCTTGTGACCAAAGTACATCGGATCAGAGTACTGCGGCTTCTCCATCATCCGTTCATTTTTCCTGCGAACTTTCTCGAGCTCCTCCATCCGCTCAAAAAATTGCTGTTCAGGGCTGTGTTGTGAAGAACGTCTTGGCGATTTCGAAGATTCTTTTGGTGCGTATTCTTTGCGGGTCGAGGTTGTCGGATCCAGAGAGTTTGGCTGCTGGCTGGTTGGCTCATTCTTGTTATTTGATTTCTTACCCTTCCAGAACTGAGCCTGAGATTCAGCTGTCAGCAACAGCATAAGAAGCATTATTACGATCCTGACATTCATGTTCTTAAAACCTCAAAATAAGACAAAAATTGTATGATGTCCCGTTTTTTGTCATCAAGGTTGCCGGTTTTCCGTTAAAGCGATCTATTGGGATTTCGGCTCTAACATCGATTGTTGTCTCCTGAAGACCCACGGTGCAACGGGCTCGTCATCTCCCCAAAGGCCTTTCCGCTCTTTCATTGCACGCAGGCGGATCGCCTCAAGATCTTTGATCGGGTCCTTTTCAGCCGTCCACGCAAGTCCTTCTTCCAGTAAGTGCACGCGAACATCCACCGCCTCTTCAAGCAACACAATGCCAACATAGTTTCCGAGGCGATCTTTTCCGCGCATCACAAATTCAATTTCCCTCTCAAGGACAAGTCGCTCCAGGAACTGTTTTGCCTCTATTCCATAGGGTTGCTTTAATTCCGGACAATCAATTCCCATCAAAACAACGCGATATTTTTCGCCGTCATTTGCAGTTACGCTTATCGTGTTGCCATCATGAACAGTTGTAACTGTGCCCGCTTTCGACGCGGTCCGGGGCATGACGGATAAGGACATCAGGAAGGATAGTAACAGGATCATCTCAGATTCATGTGTTGCAAGTCAAAAGTTGCAAATGCCGCGATGTAAGGAAAGTATGGATATTTAAGACCTGGGGCGGCGGACCGAGATCCAGTCAGATGTCAGCAATAAGGGTGTTAAAACCCGAAAAGATCGAGAACGAGATATACTACATACACGAGAAAGGTGAAGAGTATAATGAAGCCGAAAACCCTGGCGCGGGCAAAGGAAGTACGAAGGGGGAAAGGCTTTTTCATAAGGCTGTGATTGGTTAAGGTCAGTCGAAAACGACTTATCATCGCCGGACATTGAGGAATCAGCCTCCTGTCCGATGTATACAATCAATTTAGCAAAGAAGCGGGTGTAACGCAAGCGCTTTTACATGCAAATACGTCGGGTTCATGTATGTTTTCGAGCTATTAGGAAGAGATCGAGTGCCTGTGCAGGGTCAGCTGTCACCACATAATCTTCGTGGCGGATGCTGCGCACAAGCTCACTGCCGGAAGCTTGCAGCTTGTTGCGATTCCAACGGTTTAAGATCTCGTAAGGAATACGAAGAAGGCTTGCGGGGATTTTGTGCTGAAGGTCCAGGACGTCCCAACGTGTAAATCGCCGGACTGATCTTTTATTTTCCTCGTAATAGGTCATCACTTTATTGTTGCCAGTGATACCAGTTACTTCAACCCGTTCGAAAACTCTTTTTGCGAGCAGTGCGAGTTCTTCCGGTAAATATTCACGGATGTGCCAGGGATTCCGGGTCAATGATAATCTACGGTTTGGGGTTGTTAAGAGCGCGATGCCGCCTGGCTTCATTACCCGATGGATTTCCCTGAGAAACAATTCGTCATCCTCGATGTGCTCAATAACCTGAAAACTTACGACGACATCATATGTATTATCTGTCAAGCCGGAGAGTGGTGGGATGTTCATGCTGATGAACCTGCCCGCCTTATATTTTTCCTGCAACCTGTCAATAACCGGTCCGATCTTGTCCACCGCTGTGAAGGTTCGCGCTTTTTTAATTAGCAGATCTATACCGCGGCCCTCGCCGCATCCAACCTCGAGAACATCGCCGCCGACATAATCTTCAGCCACAACATAAGCCTTGAACAGCCGTTGATGTATCGGGTTGTCGGAAGTAATCTCCTCGCTCGTTATTTCTGTTGTGTAGATCCTGGACATAATGCACAAAAATAGTATATGGTTTAATGGAGCAAAGGATAATCAAAGATTAAACTTTTATACAGATATTGGGGTTCAGAATCTCGGTACAAACAACAGAAGGACCGTGCCGGAAATTCAAGGCCCCCCAGGTTTAAAGTTTCGTTTATGGGAAAATATTTCAGCTTCTTTTTCTTATTTTTTTCTGTTTGCTCCTTTGGCCAGCCTTTAAGGGATATCAATTATGAGTATTTGTACAATCCAGACGCGCCGGTAGCGCTTGGCCTCAGGACAGTGCGCGATCAGGGCTCATTCACGATACTGTACGACCTCCAGGTCAGAGATACGACAGGATTACTGAACCAATACTCCGTGCAATGGGAGGGACGGGCCCTGCTTTCTGACAAAGAGGGAACACCACTATCACTGGAAGACCTTGTTATTTCCCGGCATGCAAAAGGCCTCGCAGGGCGTGGGAGACTTAACGCCGCAGGCGCGCCACGGTACATCGTTGCGAAAATTGTGAACAACACTGCGAGGCGCGCATGGTATTATTACGCGGAACTTGAGCCGAATTATCCGGTAAATAATTTTCTGGTGCGGAACGGAACAGGTGTTTCGCAACCCTACGTCCATACGAATGAGGCGGTGAGACTCGGTATGGGTTCCGACGAATGGTTCGTCTCTTACTACGACGATAATTTTCCCGCCGCGGCACCATCCTTCTCGGAAGCACAGGCGCGTGTGCCGCGGGTGATGGCTGTCGATTCAGTTTTTAAGATCGGGGCGGGCGACGAGGTCAATTTTTCCATGAAAGGACTTTACCTCATACAAAAAGATACAACATCCCTTGAAGGTTTTGCCTTCCGCAGTGAAGAGGATTACCCGCAATATACGAAGCTCGCGAACCTCCCCGGTCCGCTTATCTATATCACAACCCGACAGGAATATGAACGCCTAGAAGCCGTGCAGGGAAACAAGAAAACTTTTGACCGGGTCATCCTCTCCATCACGGTTGACACAGACCGCGCGCGCACACTCATGCGAAACTATTTCCGGAGAGTCGAGCTCGCCAACCGGTATTTTACGTCGTACAAGGAAGGCTGGAAGACCGACCGTGGTATGATCTATATCATCTTCGGGAAGCCTGACGAAGTATTCAGATTTGATAACCGCGAAGTCTGGCGGTATGATAACGAACAGTTCAGAAATATCAGTTTCAGCTTCTCAAGGTCTAATAGCTTGTTCGATCCCGAAAATTATGTCCTTATCAGGGAAAAGAAATACGAGGATACGTGGTACGAAGTTATTGATCTGTGGAGGAACGCGCGGTTTTGATACATTGCACCGTGGATCGGACATAATCAACCCCGGGTGTAAAGTTTTTCAGGATGCACTCAAGGCAAGAAAAGAGTGAGCAAATGCAAAGTCGAAACCTCAGCGCCTCAACACCCAAACTAACCGAAAGTGGAAAAGAGTGAAATGATTTATGGTACCC
>CBFGXV010000243.1:0-5199 GCA_965652755.1 uncultured Chryseosolibacter sp.
CCCGGTTCATCGAGGAGGGTGGAAACGTATTTATTGCATCGCAACAACCTCCGGAAGAACTTCTTGATGCTGTTTATTTCAAGGAATGCGGAAGACAAATCGGATTTAAGATCAACAACACATCGAAGGTGGATCTGAATTTCTTTCATGATCGTTTGAAGGCGGACAAACCTGTATCATACAGCTATCGGTTCATCTATGACGATCTGATTTATCGCTGGCATTACTTCAATCAGAATATCTTTTGTGATTCTACGAAAGCTTTGGCGGCGCTGGGTCAAATGGACAAAGAAAAAGTGAACTTTATCAGGATACAGGCAGGAGCGGGAAGTTTGTACCTTCACAGCAATCCGTTGGTATTCACAAATTACTTTCTTGCAAACAGGGAAAAAGCAGGCTATGCTTCCGCAGTGTTCTCGCATCTCGACGGGAGGGACCTAATCTGGGATGAGTTCAGTAAAATACCGACGTACCCCAACAGCAATTCGTATGACAGTCCCCTGTATTATATACTTCAACAACCCAGCCTGAAGTATGCGTGGTGGCTCATGCTTGTTACGGTAGCGCTATATGTCTATTTTGCTTCAAAGAGGAAACAACGCCCCATTCCGGTGAGGGAACCCAAACGCAATACATCCCTGGAATTCGTGAATATGATTTCGCGCCTGCATTATAAAAATGGAAACCATCTGGATATGGCCCACAAAAAGATGAAATATTTTCTATATTTTGTCAGGTCGAAATATGGTATCCACGCTGAAAAATTCAAAGAGGAACACATACGCAGGCTCGCGGCGAAATCAAAAGTAGGCTTTCGGGATGTTGAAGTTATTTTTTCAAGGTACTATCTCATCGAGGAAAAGTTTAAAACGAATATCGAAGCGAACAGGTTGGTAGATCTGTATGACTCGATTGATAATTTCTATAAACAGAGCAAATAAAAGACCACTTTAAGGATGGAAGAGAATACAGAGTATGAAAGTCCCCTAGGGGAGGAGATTGCGTTGCTTAACAATCGCGTGATGCTTGTAAAACGCGAAATAGGGAAGGCGGTTGTCGGCCAGGAAACCACTGTAGACCTTATACTTGCCGCAATTTTTACGGGTGGGCATATTCTTCTCGAGGGAGTTCCCGGAATCGCCAAGACGCTTACAGCGAAGCTTATAGCACGCTGCCTTTCGGTGAGCTTTTCGAGGATACAATTCACCCCGGACCTCATGCCTACCGATGTCACGGGTACATCCGTATTCAACCTAAAGACTTCGGAGTTCAATTTCATGAAGGGCCCCGTGTTTTCGAACCTGGTACTGATCGATGAGATCAACAGGGCCCCCGCGAAGACTCAATCTTCTTTGTTCGAGGTGATGGAGGAAAAACAGATCACAGTTGATGGCACGACATACCGGATGGACTATCCGTTCCTGGTCATTGCAACGCAGAACCCGATAGAGCAGGAGGGTACTTACCGCCTTCCCGAGGCGCAGCTCGACCGCTTCCTGTTCCGGATCAAGCTGAAATATCCGACGATCCAGCAGGAGGCCGAGATCCTGCAGAAGTACAAGGACGATTTTAGTCAGCGGGTAATGCAGGAAGTCAACCCTGTTCTTTCGCGGGAAGATCTCAAACGCAGTCAGGAGTTGATTGAAAAGGTGCATATCAAAGATGATATCATTCTTTATATTGCAAAGCTTGTCGACAGTACCCGCAACAACGGCGATCTTGCACTTGGGGCCTCTCCTCGTGCGTCCTTGTCTTTGCTGCGCGCTTCAAAAGCGATCGCGGCGATTAACGGAAGGGATTTCGTCACGCCCGATGATGTCAGGTTTGTCGCAAACCCAGTTCTGAATCACAGACTGATCCTCACCGCGGAACGAGAAATGGAAGGCGCTGAAACCGAGGATGTGATCAGGGAGATCGCTGAAGGAATTGAAATTCCCCGGTGATGGCTTTTCTGAAAAACCTTTTTATAACGGACCGCTTCTTTTACCTCATGGCCGTGCTCACGCTGCTCATGATGCTTTCATATGCTTTTCCACCTCTTTTTCCGCTGGTAAAGGTATGTTTCCCGGTTATGGGTCTGCTCTGCATTACTGACACACTCCTGCTTTTTAACAAACGCGTCGATGTTTCTGCCCGCCGCGTGACAGGACCTGTGTTTTCACTTGGAGACGAAAATCAGGTGCAGCTGGATCTTCTCAACAAATCGGGATTAAAGCTCGATGTGGAAGTCATCGACGAGCTGCCGGAGCAATTTCAGATCCGGGATTTTTCGTTTCATATCATACTTGGCGCTTTTGCCTCAGCCGGGCACAAATATCATTTACGTCCGACTACCCGTGGCGAGTACTGGTTTGGCAGAATCCATCTGTATCTCTCGTCGCCAATTGGTATAATGAAACGACGGATAAGCAGCGAACATCAGTCGATGGTGCCCGTCTATCCGTCAATCATACAGATGAAAAAATATGAGTTGAAGACCATCGCCAGGACTGCCGTTGAATATGGCGTGAAGAAGGTGCGGAGGATAGGTCACAGTTATGAGTTCGAGCACATCAAGCCCTATCACCGGGGAGATGACTACCGCAGCATCAACTGGAAAGCTACTGGCCGGCGGGCGCAGCTTATGGTAAACCAGTATGAAGACGAGAAGTCGCAACAGGTGTATTGCATCATCGACAAGAGCCGCGTCATGCATATGCCATTCGAAGGACTCAGCCTTTTCGACTATGCTGTAAATGCATCGCTCGTGATTTCAAATATCGTTCTTGGAAAGCAGGACAAGGCCGGGTTGATCACGTTTTCCGACAAGCCAAGAACCCTCATCAAGGCTAACCGAAGCAAAACTCAGTTAAAAGTGATCCTCGATGCCCTTTATAAGGACGGCGAGGGAGTTGTGGAAGCGAATTACGAAAGCCTGTATATGGCTGTAAAAAAGTTGGCGAGCAGCAGAAGCCTTTTATTCCTTTACACAAACTTTGAGAGTACGTATGCCCTTCAGCGTGTGTTGCCCCAGTTGCGAAGGCTCAACAACCAGCATCTGTTGGTTGTGGTCTTTTTTGAAAATACAGAGATCATTTCCACACCTTCCAAACAGATCGACAATCTCGAAGACATCTACACGCAGATCACCGCAGAGAATTATCAGCTGACCAAGATTCAGGTAGCCTAGCAATTGAAGCAATTCGGCATCTTTACCATGTTGACAAGGCCGGAAAATCTGACAGTAAACAGCATCAACAAATACCTCGAGCTGAAGTCAAGGGGTATGATCTGATCCGGTCCCAAGTGCCTGAGAAATTCAACTTTGCTGCAGGGCGTGAGTCTCCAGGCTCTGGTCGTGCATGTGTTACGGAGTTCAATACTAAACGAGCTTTACCTTTGTGCCCTGCCTGACGGCCTGATATATGGCATCGATAATCTTAAGATCTTTTAGCCCTTCTTCTCCATCCATCGGCACGAGCGGTTTCTTGTTTTCAAGTATCATTCCCGCCATCTCGTCCATCTGAACAGTCTGATGTGTAATGTGTGGGTTCTGCAATTCGCCCTGATTGGTTCTTCCCTTGATAGGACCATAACCAGTGGCGGGATGCAGCTCAGCAAATCCCTTCTCGCCATTTAGAAAAAAACGGTCGAGGTTGTTCATCGTATATGTCGACAGGCAAGAAGCTACTGCTCCGCCTGGAAAGCCGAGTTGAAACATGATTGTTTCATCCACTCCTTCCTTGAATTTTACCGGGTCGGTTTTCGTCTCCTGCGCGGTAACCCATGTGGGCTCCTCGCCAATCATGTACCGCGCTCCATTGATCGAGTAGATGCCGATGTCCATCATCGCGCCCCCGCCCGCGAGCTTTTTGTCCAGCCTCCACTGACCGGGATTGCCGATGCGGAAACCACTCAGACCCTGGAAAAATAGCACCTTGCCAAACGCGCCTTCATTGCGCATGTTGACGATCTGTAACGTGTTCGCCTCAAGGTGCATACGATAGCCCACCAACAGTTTTACGCCAGCTTTCCGGCAGGCGTCCACCATCTGCTGACCCTCTGCTGCATTGATCGCCATGGGTTTCTCGCAGATGACATGCTTGCCAGCTTGTGCGACGCGGATCGCCTGATCTTTATGCAGGCCGTTAGGCGTAATGATGTAAACTGCATCGATGTCAGGATTATTCCTGATCGCATCGAAACTTTCATAGCTGTAACAGTTTTTCTCGGGTATCCCGTATTTCTTTTGCCACTCTTTGATCTTCGCGGGGGTGCCACTGATCACACCTACCAGCTTCGCCCGCTTGCAGTCTTTCATTGCCTCAGCGACTCGCGTTCCATAGCTGCCGAGTCCCATGATCGCCACGCGCAAGACCGGTCCCTGATAGGGGTGTGTATAGAACTCCTTCAATTGCTGTCCATAAGCTGAAGGCAACATGGGCATCGCAAATGCTGAAGCTGCGATTGTCTGAAGAAAGTAGCGACGGGATTTCATAAGATTGTTTTGGATTTGTGAAGCTGAAAGACGCTTAACCAAATGTAACAAAAACTTTTGTTTGACAGATTGCGGGCTCGAAGTTCTTAAAGCCGGCTTCTTCGTCGGACAAAGCGGGGCCTTTATTTTTTCGGCCAGCTTTTCATCTTGGTTTGGAGTGCCTCGATCTCATCGCTCCACTCAACCGGTTTCGTCCGTTGCAGGAATGCAATTGAACTGGCGGCAGCGTTCCGCGCTTCCCCGTAGCGCCGCAGCTTTTCGAGCACGTCGACTTTTTGATGATAGACCCATCGATCTCCCCCGAGCAGGATCGCCTCATCGAGCCATTGCAACACCTGTTCAGAGTCCAGGTTATTCATAGAGTAGTAATATGAAGCTTCGGCCAGAAGCGCAGGGTCGCGTGGATTACGTTCCATTGCGGCCTTTATTTCTGCGACTGTTTTTTCGTGTGCTCCGGTTGCGACTTTAAAGTGTATCTGTGTATGTTCCCATGAGAGGTAAATAATTGCATCGTACCTGGTGATATCAAGGTCGATCGAAAGCGATTCGTAGAAGCGGCTCGTTTCCTCCGGTTTGGCCGACAACCGCGCTACTTCGTTTGAAACGTCGTACTCGCTGGGATGACCGTATATCCGGGATGTATCGCTGTTGAGCAAAACGGTCCACTCATTCTCGCCGGGAATGGTTACGAACGCGTATATACCTGCACGTATAGTTCTTCC
>CBFGXV010000244.1:0-5184 GCA_965652755.1 uncultured Chryseosolibacter sp.
ACTTACACCGAGCCCCTCGAAGAGATCACCCTGGATGATATTAATTAAACGATCCGTATGGCCGACATCAAAGAGGCTATCCAGCGACTACCAGATTCTCCGGGAGTTTATCGCTTCTACAACGCAGACAACGAGCTGATCTACATCGGAAAAGCCAAGAGTCTCAAGAAGCGGGTTAACAGCTATTTTACCAAGGCAGCGGGAATAAACCGGAAGACAGTCAAGCTCGTCTCTGAGATCACAGGCATCGAATACACCGTATCCGATACGGAGTTTGATGCGCTCCTGCTGGAAAATAATTTCATCAAGCAGAATCAGCCGAAGTATAACATCCTGCTGAAGGATGACAAGACATTTCCATATATCTGTATCCTGAAGGAACGGTTTCCGAGGATCATCTACACCCGCAAATACAATCCGGAGCAAGGCGAATACTTTGGACCATATTCCAGCGTGTCAGCGATGAAGAATGTACTGGATCTGGTGCGGAAACTGTACTCGATCCGCACGTGCAGCCTCATGTTGAATCAGCAGAGTATCGATCTGCAGAAGTTCAAGGTCTGTCTTGAATACCACATCGGGAATTGCAAAGCCCCCTGCATCGGAAATCAAAGTGAAACCGAATATCAGGAAGAGATTGAACAGGCCCGAAGCATCCTGAAAGGAGATCTCAGTATTGTCCATCAGTACTTTAAGAGGCAGATGCAGGAAGCTGCGGAGAACATGGAGTTCGAACGCGCACAGCGGTTCAAGGAAAAACTCAACACGCTGGAAAGATTCCAGTCAAAATCAACTGTCGTCAATCGCGCACTGACGAACATCGATGTGCTGACCATCACGAGCAGCGAGGTCTATGCTTACATCAACTACCTGCAGATAAAGGAGGGCGCGATCGTATTTTCAAAATCGGTGGAGATAAAGAAGAAGCCTGACGAAACGGATGAGGAGATCCTCGCCTTTGTCGCCCAGGAGCTTCGCGTGGGCAACAACGAAACGGTATTCAGCAACATACCGATCGCATTGCTGGATGAGCAGGTCGAAAACGTAGTGCCAAAGATCGGCGACAAGAAAAAACTTGTCAGCTTATCGCTGCGCAACGCGATGGAATTGCAAAATGAAAAGCAGATCCTGCGCGAAGGAAAGAAATCCAAACAGCTTGAAACACTTGGCATCCTGCAAAAAGATCTTCAGCTTCCGGGTATCCCGTTGGTGATAGAGTGTTTTGACAATTCGAACTTTCAGGGAACAACACCGGTGGCATCAATGGTCCGGTTCGTGAACGGCAAAGCTGACAAAAAGAACTACAGGCATTTTAATATCAAGACCGTGACAGGGGCGAACGACTTCGCTTCGATGAAAGAGATTGTCGGTCGTAGATACAAACGCATCATGGAGGAAGCGGGACAACTCCCCGACCTCATCATAGTAGACGGCGGAAAAGGTCAGTTGAGCAGTGCGTGCGAGGCATTGAAAGAACTGGAGATCTACGGAAAGATCCCCATCGTCGGTATCGCGAAGAAACTCGAGGAAATTTACTATCCGGAAGATCCCATACCTTTACACATCAACAAGAAGTCACCAGGATTGCTGTTGATGCAGCAGATCAGGGATGAGGCACACAGGTTTGCGATCAAGTTCCACCGTCAGAAGCGCAGCAAGTCAACCATCCGGACAGGCATCGAAGAGCTTCATGGCATCGGGCGCGGCACAGCCAACAAACTCTTGCGCCACTTCAAGTCCATGAAGAAAATACAGGAAGCTCCCTTCGAGGAAGTTGAAAAACTCATTGGCAGGAAGAAAGCGGAGATCGTGAAAGCGTTGAATGAATCGTCGTCCGTTAGCGCGGGGATACCTGGCGCCGACTGAAGTTCTTATCAGCCGTAATCAAATTGTAAGGCACAAAAAAAAGGGACGTTCGTCCCTTTTTCTTTATTGGATTTCCCGGTTTTAAAATTCCCAGAGATTGTGCTCTTTCTCCATCAGCTCTAGTTCCGCCCATTCTGTTGCCCAGACAGCTTCACGATATGTGCGGCCATTGCCAATGTAAACCTCGAAGATCGTTTCATCATCAGGGTTCTCGATCTTGCGAATCGAACCATGGAAAAGTCTTAACAGGAACGCATCCGCGAAGTTCTTGTTCTGAGCGGTGTTAAGGCGGTTAAACCACACAGCTTTCTTTGGATGATTTCTGAAAACTTTCTCAAGGTCCTTGTACCTGAACCATCCCAATTCCTCATCCACCTGCGTGGTGGTTTTGGATCCCGGGACGATGATCTGGATCGCCTGAATATCATAGTACAGGCGTGACCTCCTCTTGTCGAAGATAACATCTTCCACCAGGCGCAGGATGTTCATATCGCGCGGAAGGTAGTCGATTGATTTACCCTCGGAGGTTTCGGCCCACTCATCGGGAGATGTCTCCGGATTTTTTCCCGTATTGTCTACGAGTACCCGGTAGTTCCTGCCATTATAAGTGGCAATCTCATCCGTGAAAAAGTTCCGGGTCGGATCCCACTGATCGTAGGTCATGCCAGCACTTTGTTGCAGGCGGCCGAGGAACTGCTCCTTGCTCATCTTCGTGGTCAACGAATCTGACGCGTACACATCGGTGATTTCACCGGACCTTACTGCGTCAATGATGAGACGTGTAATCTCACCGTTGCTGGAAAAGAAACCCTTGTTCTGTTTCTCGTTCAGGTCAATCGTTCTCCAGACGCGGCGTTTGTAATGATGCTCGTATTTGGGGATCGGATCGATGGAGTTAGGATTGTACTGCTCCTCCATTTCCTCCTGATACGCCTGGGTTACCTCGGTGCTGGATTCTACCTCAGCCTGAGACCATGCGCACACGGAGATGATTGAAAAAAGACCTATACAAAAAAGCTTCTTTTCCATTTTACTTTTTATTGAATGGGTACTGTATGAACTTCGTTTCTTACTTCGACTTTTTCATCCTGTCCCTGGTACGTTCTGCGTGTCACCGTCTTGATCTCGATGACGATCTTGTCACCGGGTTTAAACTGTGCTCTCCATCCCGCCAGATCCAGAACTTCGTTCGTGGCATTCATACGGTTAACAGGAGACGTTCCGCGTGCGTGGATAACTTCCATGCTGCGGATACGGTAGACCGCATCCTTGGGTACCTCTTCCTTGAAGGTCGGATCGGGCTCGGGAACTACTCTCAAACCTGTGAGTGAACCTCCGCGGACACCGGTCTTCTTGTCGATCTCCTTGCCAGCGTTGTCGCGAATGATGTAGCGGGGAAGCGGAATTGGCTTCACATCGAATCCAACGCTACCGAGACCGGTACCAGCATTGCTAACTGCAACGTTGATCTTTCTCTGTGTCGGGATGATCGTTACTTTGCCCGGCTTGTCGCCCTTGATGATAGTCGCCCCCTGAGAGCTGAAGTTCGGATTGTAGTTCGTACCCAGCGTCGGCACTTCGATATTCACCGTGTTACCACAGTTCATATAAAGCGTCGGAGCGTTACCAGTCGTCACCTTGATAACAGGCTGCGCAACAAAGTATTCAACCTCTGTTCTTAACGTCGTGTCCGGAAGTTTAATCTCCGCTGTGAAGGTTTTTTTCGCCAGCAAAGTCTTCGGATCATACGCACCCGCACTGGCAGTGAATTCAACTTTACCCATCCTTACACCGGAGGGATCATTGAAGAGTTCAAGCTTCTGACCATCCTTGAACATTTCAGGGCTGATAGATGAAGACGACGCAGAGATGAAAAGGTCTGCTTCATACTTCGCACCTGCAGCTACAACGGATGACTTCGTGCGCACCATCGGCACCATGTTATCGAAACTCACCTTACCGATACCTGCATCATTGAGCAGCTTATCCAGGGCCTTCGACTCATATTCCAGCACTTCCGTTTCAATCTGCGTTACTGAGGTAAGCGCCGCGATCGCAGGCGTGCTTTCAAAGGTAAATGTCAAGAAGTCCTTGTTTGCATGATCTTCGTCAGAGGCAAAAAGAGGCATGTCCTTCGGCTTCTTGGCAAGTGAAGGAAATTCCTTATCGCCAAGACCCGAGAGAGCCTTTAACTGCTTCACATAATCATTCAAGAGATTCTCGAAATTCTTCCCTGCAGGGGTTGAGATCATCATCGCCGCCACTTTCGAACTGTGGTCATTGATCAGGCCTTCGTTGATTTTATCCGTATTGGACAATTTCATCATCTCGACCTTAAGCTTATCGATGTTAGCCAATGTTGTTTGAGTCAACTCCCGTACTTTCTGGGCGTTCTCTTTAGCATTGACAACTCTTGCGTTCTGACTCTTTCCTGCTTCTTTTACAATTTCAGTCAGCTTGTCCCCGTTTTTGCGATCAGTTTCCTCCTTGAGACTCATCATTGTCTCATTGATGATCGCAAACTTTTCAAGGACCGCGCTGCTTACCTGCAAGGCCAGAAGTGCGGTGAGTACGAGGTACATCATACCGATCATCTTCTGCCTGGGTGTTTCCTTACCGCCTGCCATATTCGTTTAGTATTTGAATAAATTAGGTATCAAAAAATTTAAGCCTGAGCCTGAGCGCCGCCACCCTTCATAGCAGTGAGCATGCTGCCATAAACTCTGTTAAGCGCTGTGATGTTGTCAGTCAGTTTGCCCAGCTCGCTAGTGAACTTGGCTGTGTTATCTCCGACTTTGGAAAGTCCGGTCATAGCGCCTGTCAAGCTTTCATAAAACTTGTTCATGTTCTTAACGTGGCTATCTGCATCCTTCAATTCCATTTCGTAGACTGAGTTCAGGGCAGCGAGATTCTTCGTAACCTTCTGCACCTGGCTGTGATATTCACCAGCGTCCTTGGAAGCATCAGCCATTGATGATACCGCCTTGATAGCGATGTCGTATGACTTGTTCATCTCAGACAATGATTTTGATGCTGACTGCACATTCTTCGCATAGTCGTTTGTAGCTACTGCGGCGTCAGACAGATTGTTCATCTTCTTCGCAGACTCTGCGAGGTTATTCAAACCTTTGCCAAGGCTTTCGAGAAGTTCCGGTCCTATCTTCGCTTTTTCGAGAGATACGTCAAGTTGTTGTGTAAGCGAAGCACCGCCCTGCTTGTTAGAAATACGGGGGGATACTGAAGGCGCTTCATATTCTTCAGCCAATTCAGGATAAACTTTTGACCAATCCACATCCTGATGAGGGGGTTCAAAGGCAC
>CBFGXV010000245.1:0-5166 GCA_965652755.1 uncultured Chryseosolibacter sp.
AACGTTCGCAGCAAATGGTCACGAATTTGGAAGCCATACAATTTCCCATCCCCGTTTGGCTGTACTCGATGAAGAAAAT
Organism: uncultured Chryseosolibacter sp.; assembly: GCA_965652755.1. Lineage (GTDB taxonomy): Bacteria > Bacteroidota > Bacteroidia > Cytophagales > Cyclobacteriaceae > Chryseosolibacter. The sequence goes on from CBFGXV010000245.1 coordinate 80, forward strand.
ATGTTATACGAGCTGGAAAAGTGTAAAGAGGAAATTCAAATGGTATTAGGCGACGATCATACCTTTTCCGCAGAATGTCCGTTCGGAACAGAAAATGAAAGGGTTATGGAATATGCATACAAAGTTCATCCTGCTCTGCGAAATCGAATGCCCGAACCTTTCCTTGAGGAGATCAATCGCTGGAACGACATGACTCCGGGGATGTCGGACAAACCATACATCCAGTGGCAGCGCGGACCATTAACCAAAACTTCCGTGCCGCTGATGAAATCGTGGGTAGACACGCTCGTTGCGCGCGACAATGTCTGGCTGGTCTTAACCTTCCACGGCGTGGATGGTATCGGATGGGAAGCAAAGCCGCACCAGGAATTGAAGGAATATTTTTCGTACATGAAGGAACATGAAGAGAACCTTTGGATCGCTCCCTTCCGCGATGTGACAAAATACATCCGTGAAAAAATGGCGGGCAGGGTGAACGCTACAAGGAAAGGTGATGAGATCGTTGTTCAGCTTGAACATTCCCTGGATAAAGATCTCTACAACTACCCCCTGACTGTAAAGACATATGTACCCGACGATTGGACGCAAGTGTCACTGCGGTCCGCCGAGGCGACTGAGAAAAGCGAAAGCAAGGATCTCGTGTTGAAACCGGAGAGTGACGAAAAAGGAAAGTATGTTATGTACCCGATCGTTCCCCATACGTCCGTAATATTAGCCGGCGCGTAAGCCAGGCTCTTTTTTGAATGCGAACAATCCGCAATTGTGGTTGCGCGGACTATCAGCGTGAAAGCTGTACGGTTTGCTTTACACCTTCTTCGTATGGTGTTGCCTGAATGCCGAAGCGCTTCTCGAATTTGCCCGAATCGAAAATGTAATCGCGATCATACTGGTACATCATTTCGGGCATCTCGTTCATGAAAGGAATAAAGAGCCCGATGGCTTTAATCATCCATGGGGGAATTACGGATACCTTCGATTTCACATTCATTTCCTTCATAAAGAGATGCGCCATCTGCCGACCGGTCAGGGCGTTCTTGTCCGTCGGAAGATGCCATACCTGATTGAATGCGTCTGGTGTGTTTCCAAGCAATGCAACGGCACGCGCGGCGTCGGGGGTGTAGGTGAAAGAATGTTTCTTATCCAGGTCGGCAAACCAGTTAGCGCGCTTTCCTTTCCTGAGATTCTTATAAACGACCTGCATCAGAAAACTTTTTTCATTATCGGGCCCGTAAAAATCAGCGGCTCTCGCGATAAGCGCCTGAAGCTTGCCGGCCTTCACTTCCTGCATGAGCATATCGGCAATCTGCCGGCGCACCAATCCTTTCTTGCTTGGAGGGTTCAGCGTGGACTCTTCAGTCATGTGTCCCATCGCGTCTTTATCATAGGCATACACGTTATCGAAGAACACAAGTCTGGCTTTGTGTCGGATGCACGCATCCAGGGTTGCGCGCATGAGTCGTGGCCATTTTTGCTGCCAGACCTTCAGGTTGTAATCAAATCCGACGAGGAGATAAACGACCTCTGATCCTTCGATCGCCTTATCGACCAGATCTACATTAGACAAGTCTGCCGGGAACAATTCATCCGAGGCATTTTGCTTCCCGGGCGTCCGGCTTACCAGCCTGATATGCGACGTGTACCTGACAAGCTCTTTCGCAAGAAGACTGCCAATGGTCCCGTTCGCCCCCAGTATCGTCTGCATACGTTATTGTTCTTTTTCTATCGTTCTCAGCAGCGACTTTCCTCCTTTTGCATCTCCCCTGACCTGCCAGATCATTACGCCACCTGCTTTTTCTTTCGCGAGCTTTATTTTCTTTTTGATAGTAGGGATACCGTTGTAGTAGATGATCTTTCCATCTTCTCTTTTCCACTCATCCGCGTTCTCGGCGCCTTTGTAGGTCTTAACGATCTCGCCGTAGTTCATACTGATAGCCGCTGAAGTCAGTTCGGGTCCATAACCGTAGCCGTAAAACGGCACGCCGAGCGTCATCTTTTCCTTTGGGATCTTGCGCACGACGCCGAAATAATCAAGGTCTTCTACGGCGTGTTCATAGCCTGCATGCTGACCGGGCTTTTCGGGACGCCAGGGACCAGTGCGGTCGTAGCTCATGACATTGACAAAATCGAATTGGGCCAGCGCTTTGTCGCTGAGCTGGTCCTTGTAGTAAATAGCTATTGCGGAGGTGATCAGCTTGTTGTGCTTCCTTAATTCGCGTGCAAGCTCGATCACAAAGTTTTCGTAGTTGTCGTTGATGTCACTTCCTTCCAGGTCAACATCAATACCGTCCATATTGTACCTGAGCGCGACGGCCATCAGGTTGTTGATCAGCATCGGGCGATACTCGTCCTGGAGAAGCTTGTGGTATTGGGGATGCTTGCTCCCGCCGCCGATAGAGAAAAGAACCTTGACGTTCTTGCGATGTGCTTTGTCAACGAAACGCTCCAGGCCGGTGAGGTCCTGTGTGAAGTTCCCGACGCTGTCAGGATTCAGGAACCACAGATTGACGTGCGTCAGGCGCTTCAACGGCGCGTCTTTCCCGCCCTCTATAGCGGACCGCAGCGAATAATAGCCCACAACCTTGAAGTCCTGGGCATGCATTGGACAAACATTGGCTAGTATTATCAGTAAGAGAATTGCACTCAGGTATCTGGTGTGTTTTTGCATAGTGCTAAGTAATAAGAAAGCGGGTCTGTTTATTTCTCCAACATAAGATCAACATGTCGGTCACAACTTCATTCGCAGTCCGGCTTTTATCAATCCGCCTGTGATCAATACACAAAGAAGCGCGAATAAGAACGATTTGAGCAACCCGACGCCACCTTCCAACATGAAGTCCGGAAGATTGATCCCCAACGCCCGCGTTGTAAAATACGCGAAGTATGGAATAAGATAACACAGCAGGGTTGCTGTGCCGGCGGGCTTCACGATGTCGAACCAGTGGTCTTTTTTATATACATCCGCGATCCAATAGATCGCAACAAATCCCAGGATGGTGAATGCGCTGCAGAGGAACAGCCACGCCGGTGTCGCGCCGAGTTTTGCCAGGCCCCAGTACGGGCGGGTTACGACAGAGAGGCCGATAAGCACCGCTGCAAAAGCGAGTAAAATAAACGTGAGCGTTTTGTTGTCCTGCCTTTCACGATAATAACGGAAGATCATGGACGTTAGCACTCCGCCCATTGTTAATCCTACGAGCGTTCCGCCGCGAATGGCTGATGGAATGAATGAAAAAGCATCGGGTATGAGTCCCGCATGTGATACCATGCTGAGAATGCTGAAGAACACCCATGCCCCCAGGATGATATAAAAACTGTTCTTTGCGAATACAGCAACCAGGCCGCTCACCAGATACGCCCAGCCGATAAGTCCGAGGATGCCCCACCATTGCGGGCCAAATGTGCGGATGGCATCGTCCGGTCCACCCCGGTAAATGTATGCCAGGGTGAGCAGGCCGGTAATCGCTGCGGCGCGCAGGCCGTATACAAGGAAACGGTTTGCACTTTTCGGATAAGTATTCCAGATGAGAATGAAGCACAGGCAACAGAGGGGACCCCAGACAAACCTCGGCATTCCAGTAGCCGCAGCGTTGATCGTCTCCCCGTTTACGAGAAACACGCCCATGACCAGAAGGGCAATTGTCCGCCACAACACATGTTTGACAAGTTCCCAATCCGTGTCGCCGTGTTTACGCCTGTTCTCCATTGCGTAAGGGATCGATAATCCAACGATAAAAAGAAACGCCGGGAAAACAATGTCAGCCAGGCCTATTCCATCAACGCCGCTTTCAACGTGCCCCAGCCAGGCGGGTATGTTTGTTAATGACCACAGATCATTGACGAAGATCATGAGCACCATTGTTAACGCCCTCAGTATATCGATGGTGGTAACCCGTTGCTGGGACGTGCCAGCACGCGTTGACATGGGCACATCTTCCGCCACAGGGGCTGACAGGATACTTTCCTCTCTCATTGTTGTTGACATATTTAGAATTACATAGTTGACAGGTCTTTGCCTGTTGAGAAATCCCGGGATCCGGAGTAACATATGTTTGAGTGAGCTCATGCGCGATGATCTATCAACATTTAATATAGTGAATTGTAGCGAAAATAAAACACCCATTTTTTCGCATTGCGCATTGAATACACACGCGGCGTTTTATTGACCGTATTGCACATCGTTAACCGCTGCTTCTGACGGTCAGTGATTGAACTTTTCAGGGACTGTTGGATGAAAGCGACAAAATATTTTTCTACTTTATGGGATTATTCATTTGATTATGCCCCGCAAGTCTCCGCAATATCACGCGCTGTTTTATTTCGCGCTCCTTCTTATTTCTATTTCAAGTTGCCGTCCCGGCTATGACGAAGGCCGGACGTGGAGCGTCTACAAGGCCGACCGCGCGAGCAGTAGCCATTCCCCTTTGCAACAGATCAATGCTGAAAACGTGAAAGGGCTCGGCCATGCCTGGACTTTTGAGCCGAACGACGCACGTGCGGGTTCTCGCTCCGGCAACGCGGAGTGCAACCCGATTATCGTCGATGGGATCATGTACGCGACTTCTGCGCGGCACAGGCTATATGCCATCGAGGCGTCAACGGGAAGACTGCGCTGGTCATACGACCCCTTTGAAGGAGGAGAAGGCGGTGGCATTTACCGCGGTGTTACGTATTGGGAGGATGGCGACGACAAACGGATCCTTTACACGGCGGGCGATAATCTTTTTGCGCAGGACGCAATTACCGGAAAACTGATCCGGACTTTCGGTGACAACGGAAAAGTAAGTATGAATGTCGGGCTGCGCGGGAGTCCTGATGCGATCTCCGTGATACCAACTTCTCCGGGAATAGTTTATGAAGACTTGCTGATTATGGGAGCGGAAGTCTCCGAATTGTTTGGCGCGGAGCCGGGATACATCCGGGCGTACAATATTCGGACAGGCAAGCTGGAGTGGACCTTTCATACCATTCCCCATCCGGGCGAGCCGGGATACGAAACATGGCCCAAAGACGCGTGGAAATACGCTGGTGGAGTCAACTGCTGGGGCGGGATGAGCCTGGACGCGGAACGAGGTATGGTGTATGTGCCC
>CBFGXV010000246.1:0-5155 GCA_965652755.1 uncultured Chryseosolibacter sp.
AAGATGCATGGAACCAGTTAATGAACGGCGGAACGATGGGTGTGATCTACGGCGCGGCAAGTCTCTGGCAATGGAAAATTAGCCCCGATGAGCCAGGGTGGCCGGAGTGGACCAATGCACCGTTGTCATGGCGACAAGCGCTGGATCTGGAAGGTGGAAAATATGTAGCGTATATCTCGAAAGCGTTCGAAGGATTTAAGTTCACCGACATGAAAAAACGCTGGGATCTAACGGAAGGTAACAAGCCCTTACTCGCCATCGAGGGAGTGTTCTATATTTCCTACCTGGACAAAGGAGGTGAAATCAAAATCAAGAACGTACCCGCCGACCTTCCCTACTATTGGTTTGACCCCCGGAAGGGAGAATTCGTGGATAAAGGAAAAACATCTTATGACGAAACGTTCAGAGCGCCGGGTAATCAGCCGTGGGTACTGGTGATTGGTGAGAGGGTAATCGATAACTAACAACTGCGGACGGCCGAAGTGAGCGCGTCTTTATTATACCTGGTCAGCGACACTAGAACGAAAGACTCCGGATCAATGCTCCTGTATGGTCAAACAGTTCTACTTTTGTCACTTGAGGCGTGATCGTGATCCGTCGTGTAGACTGTGACAGATACGTCGAGCCATAGCCTATTTCCCTGCGATTTAGTTTTCCATTTTTCAGTGTGATGACTGCCGTCACTTCATTTCGAGCAGGAACCACATCTTTTAAGCGTAGGCCGTGCGTTGGTTGAAATGTCTTGACCGAGTCGTCGTTCTGCCCAACCACCGTTAATAAACGGGAGCCAGTAGAGATCTGTATTAGACTTTTTGCATCGCCTTGCACATAAAATCCGGATCGCGTTACGGGCATTGGATTGAAGCTCCCATGTCCATCGCCCACCATTACCTGGCCTATGAAAGCGTCACACCGGCCTGACACAACATCCGGCGCATAAGAATTCCCCACCGCAATGAAATCCAGATTTCCGTCAAAATTTACGTCGTCTGTCAGCATTCCATAAACCGGTGCAAACTGCATCTGCAACGGGAGAGACCGGCGCTGAAATTTTCCGCCCCCGATATTTTCGATGTAAGCGGATTCTAGCGTTCGGCAATTCAATACTCCGGCGTTCTGCTTGCCCGCAATCTCCAACAGCTCATCGGTTGATGTATTGGCATACGTCCGGTGAAATAGGATCTTTCGCTTCAGCGACGGAAGCTGGTTTGTCAGGACGTCCATTGAAGCGGTTGGATAATTGATGCCGTCTTCATAATAAGATGTTATTGCCTCCAATGCGCCGTTGTTATCAAAATCCTTAAAAATTACATTGATCGGCTCTTGCGTGGTGGCGCGATAGTGGGAATTGAGTCCGAAGTTTCCGGCGAGGTAATCCATATCCCCATCGTTGTCGAAGTCGCCAGCCGTGAGACCTTTCCACCATCCCTCGGTATTATTTAAACCACCATCATGGCGGATGAAATTTTTACCTTCAGCATTCCGGAAAAAAGAGACGGGCATATACTCCCCGACAAGCAGCAGATCGATCCACGAATCATTGTCAAAATCAGTCCAGAGGGCGCTGGTCACCATACCAGGTTCCTGAAGCCCGCTGGCAACCTTCGCTGTTACGTCAAGAAAATTTCCCTTGCCATCATTGCGCAATAAATAACTCCTCGGAGATTTTGGATACGAACCCGGCAATGCTCTTCCGCCGACAAACAGATCGAGATCTCCATCGTGATCATAATCGGCAGCGACAACGCACGAACCGCTCGCATTAACGACAGGTAAGGCTCTGCGTTTTTTTGTAAATGTTCCCTTGCCGTTATTAAAATATAACCGGTCCTGATAATGCCGGTGACCCGCGTTGTATTCATTACCCCCACTCACCACATACAGATCCAGGTCATTGTCATTATCCGCATCGAAAAACAGTGCACCCATGTCCTCCGTCTCGATATCCTCTGCGCTTAAGTCATGGCCCGCAAAAGATCCGCTGGCGTTTTGAATAAAGATCTTTCCGGACTTAAGCAGCGCTCCTCCGATAAACATATCTTCTCTCCCATCGCCATTCACATCGCCAACCGCCATGCCTGGTCCTTCCTGTGACAGCTTATGCGGAAGCAAAGGTTCGTGATTGAAATCAACAAAGTCATTTTCGATATGCTGGTAGTTGATCTTACTCCTAATTTCCTGGAAAACAGTCTTCTCCGACTTTTTCTTTTCGTGGCGAGATGAAGCGCTTTTATAATCCACCTGCACGACCTGATTCGCCTTTACGTCTGTTTCGATCGTTGTTTTTCCATCCGGCCAACGAACGACCAAACTATCTACCACGACGGTCGAATCTAAACCGAAATGGAGAATATCTTCCATGCTGCTCTGAAATCCATGGATCGGTGTTTTATATTTTGACTGGATCACGCCGTCATGCCGTATTTCAACCTTGCTCCCCCATGCCGATTGATTCAACGCAGTTCCCCGCAGTTTTACGCGCAGATAGTTTGAAGTCAATGGGTGTTTCTCCCTTTGTGTATTGCGGTATATCGAAGCCTCCTCTTCAAGGTTACTCACCACCAGATCAAGGTCTCCGTCGTTGTCAAAATCTGCATACGCGGCTCCGTTGGAGTACGCCGGCGAATCAAAGCCCCAGCTGTCGGACACCTTCCTGAACAAAAGGTTCCCAAGGTTCTTGTACGCATAATTAGCGACCCTTATCCCGGGGCGAGAAGCCAGACTATCGAGCAAAATTTTTCTTCTAAGGGTTTCATTCCTGACCTCGCTGGTCATACTGCTCCGGAACTTCACGAAGTCCAGGTCGGTAACATCTTTGCCAAAACCGTTCGTGATGAATACATCCTGGAATTGATCATTGTCCAGATCGGCGAGCAGTACAGCCCAGCTCCAGTCTGTTTTATAAATTCCGGACAATTGACCGATCTCACTGAACGAACCGTTTCCATTATTCAGCTGAAGCGTATTGCGCATGTACTGATGCGTATAGCCGTGGTTGACCGCATAGTAGAATTTGTTGTACTGCGTTGCGCCAAACATGAGCTTGCGCCGGTAATGATCTTCAGGCAACATATCGGCTGCCACTACATCCATCAAGCCATCGTTGTTGATATCACCGATATCATTGCCCATTGCAAAATGGCTCGTGTGTTTAAAATATTGAGAAACACTTTCTGTGAAAGTCCCATCGCTGTTATTAATATATAACTGATCATTCGTGAGGTAATCATTGGTGATATACAGGTCAGGCCATCCATCTTCATTGAAATCGCCCAGCGAGACTCCAAGGCCATAACCCTCCTGAAGCACGCCGGCTTCTTTTGACACATCCGTGAACACAGGGTGACCTGCTCCCGGATGCAAATCATTCCGATAGAGGCGGTCTGTATTTCTCGCAGATCCGTCTTTTATGACCGGCGACGGATTGTTGGGAGATCGTTCGAACCCGCCGCCATTGAGCAGGTACATGTCCAGGTCTCCATCGCGGTCGTAGTCGAAGAACAAAGCTTGTATAGAATGACTCGGATCGGCAAGGCCATACTCGCGCGCTTTCTCTTCAAATCGCGGATTTTGTGAATCATCAAGACCCATGTTGACGAATAGTTGATTTGGAAAATTGTTTCTGGGTCCCGGCCCACCCATACTAAAATAAATGTCCTGAAGACCATCTTGGTTGATATCGACCACAGAGACACCGAAGGCCCAGTTTTCATGCGGTCCAATTCCCGAGGTGGCAGTTTTGTCTTCGAAAGAAAAACCTGGCTTTGCTGACTTTCCTTTATTGATATAAAGCTTTGCCGGAACCTGGCTTCCCGCGAGAACAAGATCCTGGTACCCATCGTTATTGAAATCCGCGACGCCAACGCCCCCGCCATTGTACAAATATTCGTAGGTCAGGATGTTGACTTCGTCGGTGGGTGTAATCTTGTTGACAAAGTCTACTCCCGAGGAATCCGGCGGAAGCCGGACAAACAATGTATCAGCTTTTTGTTCGGGCAGTTTCTCACACGCGGATACAGTGAAGAGTACTACGGCTGCAAAAAAGAATCTGAGTGAGCTGGTAGTGGCCCTCATGTGCAGTGGAAAATTTCCATATCCTGTATTGTGTTCCATCTTAAGAGCTAACTATCCCCCAAAGTAAGAAAAAACGTTTACTGTTCTTCGGCCTGATCATATCCACAATCACATTCGGCAGCACTTAAACGATGTTTTGATTTTGACAAAAGCAATAAAAAAAATGTCTTGTGACATTGCAGTCACAAGACATTTTTCAGGTCATTAAGTTTTGTCAACCTCCCGCAGCGGGTTCCGGAGTAGTGTAGCCCGGATTATTGGGGGCCAAGGCTGGATTAAGTCTTAAGTCCGTCTCAGGTATCGGCCACAAATAATCATTCTCATCACAGTTTTGCTTGTAATCAGGGTGGATCATGTCGCACAAGATGCGTTTACGAACGAGATCGTGCCACCGGTCGTATTCAAAGCACAGTTCAAGATTTCTTTGCTCAATAACTGCAGCATCGAAATCAGCCTGCGACATGCTTATCGTTAACAACGGATCTGCAGGGTTGGGCGTGTAGTTGTTCGCCCGGGCGATGATCTTATTGACAGCATCCACGGCAGCCTGAGTAGGTCCATTCGCGACCATGTTCTCCGCCTCTGCAAAAAGCAACAATACGTCGGCGTACCTCAGGATGGGTATATTTTGAACGGACCGCAACCTTTCCTGATTTTCCCTGCTGTCGTAAGTATACTTTCTTACGTGCGGCGTTGTGGTAGAATTCCATTCCGTCCAGGGTGTTCCCTCCCAGTCCTCCAGAATGAGATAGGCATCTTTCCGGGGTTGTGCAGGATAGTTTTCACCCCATGCCCGTTCAGCTTTGAAATCGCCCCATCCATCAGCCATTGTACCGGGCAGCCAGATTTGTGGAGGCGTGGAGTTGTCATCTTCTGCGGCGTTGAAACTCCACATCATTTCGGGGCCATAGGCATTTTCCAGTGCAAAGACTTCGTCGATATTCGGAACAAGGGAATAGATATTATCGTCCATGACATCCGCCGCCATATCGCGGGCCTTGGCAAAGTACGATGCATCATTCAGCGGAGCCGTTGCCATTGTTATATAGACTTTAGCCAACAGCGCTTTCGCTGCGCCGGC
>CBFGXV010000247.1:0-5138 GCA_965652755.1 uncultured Chryseosolibacter sp.
AAAAAGCGTTGAAGTCGACGACGCTGGCCCTGATCGGCATATGCGCTCTGATCCTTACACTCGTCGGTGTCAATGAGATCATGGTCTTGTTCGGATCGGGCTTCGCCGGAATACTGATCTATTATTCTACACGCAGGGATTTGACCAGGATTATCGCCCTGCCATTCGTTGTTATTCTTTCGGCGATGAATGACTACACAACACACTGGAGGGTATTCTGGATATTTCTAAAAGTTGGCGCTATTCTTTACGGTAGCGGATATGTGCTGTTTGCTTTCCTGGATGCGGAACTCGTCGCCAAAGGTTTGATATCCAAACAGGAATTGATTGATGCGATCGCCGTCGGACAATTTACCCCCGGCCCTGTTTTTTCCGCCGCGACGTTTATCGGTTGGCAACTAGGTGGTCTGTGGGGAGCCATCGCGGCTACCGTGGGAATCTTTCTGCCCTCATTTCTTTTCGTGGCTTTCCTTAACCCAATCATACCGAGACTGCGCAGATCGAAACTAATGTCTGCTTTTCTGGATGCAGTCAATATCGCATCGGTGGCCATCATTCTGGCCGTTGCAGTAGAGATGGGCCGGGCTACCATCGCCGACTGGCGTACGATGGCAATTGCCATCTTAAGTTTTGTAATTACCTTTCGTTTCAGGAAATTTAATTCGGCGTTCATTGTGCTGGGAGGAGCGCTGCTTGGCTATCTGTTATCATTTATCTAGTATCCATATAGGATCATGAACAAAGATCTGGTATTGCGCGAATACCTGGCCATAGAGCGCACAAAGCTGGCCAACGAAAGAACCTTGCTGACCTACATCCGCACCGGGCTGTATTTTCTTGTCGCGGGTTCCACGCTCGGATATGTCGTTGATTCACCGTTCTGGAACACAATGGGATGGCCACTCGTCGCGGTCGGGGTGCTGATTGGATTGTTTGGCGGGGTACGTTTCAAACGCGTGGCCAGAAAAATAAACGAAAGCAAAAAAAATATTGGCAATGCGTCTGCAGATTTTATCAAGTCGATAACGGAGAGTGAAACAATCGAATAGTTGATATTGTGGAGCAGGACCACTGTAACGGCTGATCACTTTTTGACTATGTAAGCCTGACGGCCCGTCGGGGACTGGCGCAAAGCTCACTATAAGGTTCGGTCACTAAACTTCTTTCAATTTCGTCTTTCTTCCCGTCTTCAATTTAGCCAGCGTCTCCCTTACGGCAATTTTAGGGAGTGTACCAATATGGGCAGTGACGTAATCAGATACTTCATTCCTGTAATGCCTGATCATGCTTCGCAACAGCCATGACACCGCTTTTGTGATCATCACTTCCTTTTCCAATTTCAGTTTATCCATTCGCTTAAAGGCCTCCTGTGCGAGCCGCTCGTCTCTTACACGGCTCAGAGGTGAACAAAACAACACCAGTGACGCGCGTCTTTTGTTGACGTTTGGGTCTTTCGAAAGTTTGATAATCAGCTTTTTCCACTTTGTCCAGTTCCCCGGAATTTCTGTCCTGGAAAAATCACCGGTACAGAGTGCGTCGACTTCAGCCCAACCCGCGATATGATCGTGCCATTGGTCAAAAATGTCTGGATTAAATGTGCGTTGCGGTTTGGCAGAGTATCCCATTAAGATCCCAGCCATGATTTTTTCCGTCGAAGACTTGCTTTTTATAAGGCTTGACAACACTTCCGCAAACTCCGGTGCGGTCAAATTGCGGTGGCTGCGCATCCATTCTTTCGCAATCACCCTTAAGGCAGGAATACTGATGGGATAAAATACGTGATTGTTACCCATATAGGAATTGGAAACTGCATCCTGGACAGGTTTTCCGGAATTTTCTTCGATACGCCTCAGGATCTCTTCATGAAATCGATTTTTCATCCAGCTAAAATTTTTATCTTAGTATTTACAATGTAGCAAAGGCAATTGTGAAATGCCACGGACCGCTGTCTCCTGCAGACTTCAAAGGCGAACGAAAAATACATCGGTCCAAACCCTGATAATTGCAGCATCCAGTGCTTTAAAAAGTAACTGACGATCGCATGAAAGCGAATCTTGTATTTTTATTCCTGATCTTGTCCGTGGCAGCGTCCGGACAACAAAAACTCCGCAATGTAAAAACGGAAATAGCCCTGTTAAAGACGTCTCTTGCCAAACACCATGTACAGCCGAGAGCCATCGATGACGCCTTTTCGTCGGATATGTTTGACAAGCTGATTGAAGAGCTTGATCCCGATAAGATCTTCTTTACCCAGGGCGATATCACGGCGCTCCATCCATTCCGGACTAAGCTTGACGACGAGGTCAACGGAAAGGCCAGTGGTTTTCTTTCGCTTGTGAAGGAAAAGTACCGGGCCGGCCTCAAGCGATCGGAAATGCTTGTAAATACAATCATGGACTCCCCGGCCGATTGGCAAGCATCGGAGCTCTACGACCCGGAAAGTGAACGGGCGGGATCAGAAACGGAATTATTGGACCGTCACAGGCAATGGTTGAAATACCAGGTGCTCGACCGGATGACAGAGATCCGGCAAAGGGATTCCTCGTCCCGGGCAGATTTTTTTAAGGACAACATAACAAACGCCATTGCTCATGTTAAGCTGACCGCGCTGAGGCCCGTCAGGCGTCTTTTAGCCGACCCGGTTCTTTATGAGAATGAAATGTCAGACGCGTTCCTGCAGACTATGGCCAGCGTTTTTGATCCGCACTCAGCTTTTTTTTCACTCGCGCAGTACGACGATTTCGTTGGTGCACTCAGCTCGCAGGATTATTACTTCGGGTTTGTGCTCGGCGAAGATGGGAAAGGTAATGTCATTGTCAGTGCACTGGCCCCAGGCGGTCCCGCGTGGAAATCGGGAGCGCTTCACGTGTCGGACATTCTGGTGGCGGTGAAATGGCAAAATGAGGATGCTATTCGTGTCGCAGGACTGAATACTGAAGATGTTGAAGAAATATTCTCCGACAACCCTTCAGACCAGGTTGAAATGACGGTGCGCTCTGCGGATGGCCATGAAAAAACCGTTCTTTTGCGCAAGGAGAAACTTGAGAGCGAGCAGAATATCGTACAGTCGTTTATCCTTGAAGGGCCTGTCAGGGCCGGGTATATATACCTTCCGGATTTTTACACGCGTTGGGATGATGAACAGGAGGGGGGACGTTGTGCTAACGACGTGGCCAAGGAAATAATCCGGCTGAAAAAAGAAGGCATCGATGGCATAATCCTCGACCTGCGCTTTAACGGAGGTGGTTCACTTTTCGAGGCAAGGGCGATGGCCGGCATCTTTATCGACGAGGGTCCGCTGGCAATGGTCACCACCCGTGACAAACAAGCCGTTTCCCTCAAGGACATGAACCGGGGGACCGTGTACGATGGTCCGCTTATCCTCATGGTCAACGGACAAAGCGCTTCCGCCTCCGAGGTGCTCGCGGCTGCCATACAGGATTACAACCGCGGGTTGATCGTGGGAGGTCGTACCTACGGGAAGGCTACCGGACAAAACCTGTTTCCGATCGAAGGAGGTCCTGCTTCTGTCTCCCAGCCTAAGAACAGTGCAGGTTATGTGAAGCTTACAACCCAAAGGCTATACCGGGTGACAGGCAAGTCGGCGCAAGGCAGGGGGGTTATTCCCGACGTGCCATTACCGGATGCATTCAATTCCCTTGAAATCCGCGAAAGCGACATTCCTTTTGCCCTTCAGCAAGACTCGGTCCTCGTAAATCCATACTATAGGCCGCTCTTACCATTGAAAAGGAAAGCGTTGCAGGAACTGAGCGCCGCGCGGATCGCAGCGAATCCGGCTTTTATGGAGCTCGAGGAGACTATTGCCTGGCTTGCGAAAGAGATGGATAAAAAGTCCGTAGCCCATACGTTAGGCTGGGAATTTTTTCTCGCGATGAGCAAGGAACAACAGCTGCGGCAGAAGAAGCTTGGTAGCATAAAGAGTGCGGAAAAAGCATTTGAAGTCCGCTTCGGAGAGTCAAAGGAAGATCGGTTGGTGGTGGACGAGTATGCGAATGACCTTTACGGGAAGTGGATCGAGACGCTGGCCTCTGACATTTACCTGCAGGAAACCTATCAGGTCCTGCGCGACCATATTTCTTTAAACAAAAACCCTGAATGATGTATCGCACTTTTACTTTGGTAGTCTTCCTGTTCGCAGCGTGTGCGAGTTTTGCACAGAATGCGGAAAGTCCTGTCCAGCACATGCAGTTCTTTGCAAGTCGTGAGCTTGAGTTGTCAAAAAAATACCTGGACTATATGACCCAGGTAGCGCACAGCAACCGCGCGCGCAAATTGGAGAAAAAGAGACAGGAGCTCATCGGACAAATTCGCCAATCGTTAAACGAAGCCAATCGCCTCAGACCCTACAAGGGCGACGCCACGCTGCGCGATGCATACAAAGTGTATTGGGATATTTTGCTGAAGGTATTTAACGAGGACTATCACAAGATCGTAAACATGGAAGAGATCGCCGAGCAGTCCTACGATCATATGGAGGCCTACCTTCTGGCTCAGGAGAAAGCGGGGGAGGTGCTGAGTAATGCGCAGGATCAGATCGAGCCTGTTTACAACGCGTTTGCGGCAAAGAATAATGTGCGCCTTGTTGACAACGGGGACACGAAACTCGAGAAGCGGATGCGTCAGGTGGGAGCTGTGAATTCGTATTACTATGATCTCTTTCTGATCTTTTTCAAGAGCTATAAACAGGAGATGTATGTGATGGAGGCGCTGAACCGGAAAGATCTCAATGGCATTGAACAAAACCGGAGCACGTTATCGAAATATGCCAATGAAGGTCTGCAGCGCATCGATACGATCAAGGCATTTAAGGGCGATGGTTCCCTTGTGAATGCGTGCAGGCGCGTCCTGGAATTCCACAGGCAGGAAGCGGACAACCAGTTGCCAGGTTTGAATGATTATCTGCTGAAGAACGATGAGTTTGATAAAATAAAGAAGGCCTTTGACGCAAAGCCTGCCAGCAAGCGGACACAGGCCGATATTGACCTGTACAACAAGGCGGTAAACGATATCAACGCTGCCCTGACGAGCTCAAATAAATTGTTGACCGCGATGAACACCGGCCGTGACAATGTCATCGGGCACTGGAACCAGACCCGCGAGCGGTTCATGCAGTCGCA
>CBFGXV010000248.1:0-5116 GCA_965652755.1 uncultured Chryseosolibacter sp.
GGAAAAATTCCGGATGTCTGGCCATACACATACACCTCTTCACTTTTATTAAGGTCGAGGAAGTAGATCTGGTTGTACTGGTTTGTCCCTGTATAAGTAGCGTTGATGATTGATGCCCCGTCGGGCGCGAGCTTTGCGACCCATCCGTCTACTTCACCTCCGAAACCTGTCTGGTATGATCCGGCAGTGACCGGAAAATTACTGCTCGAGGTACCCCCGGCTGCGAACACGTTGTGGTCACTGTCGAGCTTTATCGTGTAGGACGCATCCGCGCCTGAGCCACCTAGATATGTTCCCCAGATCAGCTCCGTCAGACCGGAGTTCATTTTAAATAGCAACGCATCGGATGTTCCGCCCTGGTAAAGAGACTGAAAACCGGAAGCTGGCGGGAAGAGGTTACCCGATGACGTGACGCTGCTCACGTAGATGTTTCCAAGCGCATCCGTAATTATGTCGCCGCGCAGCTGGTCGCCGTAGTTGCGGGTAAGCACGCTGGAAGAAGAATTGATCCCGTCGTTGAGAGGACCTCCAAAATAAGTTGAGGCGAGCAGCCTCGTTCCGTCGCTGCTGAAACGCGAGATGATGATATCCGATCCGCTTGCATATTCAACGACGTGGCTGGCAGTCGTGCCTCCCTTGAAGAGTCTGCTGTACGCATGCTCACTCGTGGGAAAATTTCCCGATGAGGTTGTTCCGAGCAAAAGCAGATCGCCACCCTGGTCCATCACCAGACTGTGCGGTGACTCCGAATTATTTCCGCCGAGATAAGTAGCATAAAGAAGCTGACTTCCCAGGGAATCATACTTGAGGATCCCGATGTCGTATAAGCCACCGGAGCTCACCTGGTATGCGCCCGGTGTTGATGGAAACCGCCCGCCCTGCGCCTCATTCGTGACACCCGCTGAATAAAGGTTGCCATGCTCGCCCGGCGTGGCGGTGCTCCCCCAGTTGTCAGCCGTTGATCCCGAAAAGGTCGAGAAGATCAATAGGGGATCGATGACAAGCTCATAACAGGTATCGTAACCTTCCGGAAAAACAAAGGTGAGAATATTCCCATCCAGCTGATATTCGCAGGACACATCCTTCTTTATTTCCCCGATCAACTGCCAGGCTACTGGTTTTTTCTCGACGACCAGGCCCAGCGATGTCACAACATGGAGGTCACCGTTGTCCAAAAGGATTTTCTCAGCGCCCTGATAGGCAATACTTATGCGGGCAGGGTCTCCCCCTGGGGCGATCAGGAGATCATACTTTACATTCTCACCCGCCGCAAGAACTTTCATATCTATGTCCGGATAGATGGATTCATAAATCACGCCATCGTATGCGTGCGCGCCCGACGCCCACCTGGCGGGATCATCTCCCAGAAAATAATTGTAATATTCCGATGAACGTCCCATCGGCTTCGGCGTACTAGAGTGGTCTGCATTCTGAAAGTCTACAAAGACAGCATGCCCGCGGATCTGTCCGTCGGATTCATCAGGCCCATCCGGTTCGTGCGATTGATGGTGAAGCGATTCGAGTTCCGCGTGATCCAGGAAAAAATACTTGAAAGAACCGGGGCCCAGCACCATCTTGCCGCCGGCAATACGGGAAACGAAATGGACGTCATCGACCCATTGGTTTTTATTCTCGATAAACCTTGCGGAGGATTGGCCCCTGGCAGCGATCAGGCCCAGGAAGAAAAAGCCACCGCACAGGAACTGAAATCGAAGATTCCTGAAAGAAACACCCATACAACAACCGTTTTGCAATGGCCCTGAAATGCAATTTAAGAAAAATTGTTCTCTAATTCTCCTTCCTGAGTATTTGAAGGGGCGGCGTGGAGATCACTTCGCGTGAATTATACCATCCTATGGCGATCGTCAGGATAACGACACCAGCGCTGATGATCAGAAGCTCAAGCCAGTCGAAGGCGAAGGTGATCTCGAAAAAGAATTTCGTCAAAAGATAACCACCGCCCAGTGAAAGCGCCATACCGGTCAGCGCGGAGAACAACCCGAGATAAGCATATTCGATGAGGGTGATCCGTGTGATCTGTCTTGTTCTCGCACCGATCGTCCGCAGTAGAACATTCTCCTTGATTCGCAGGAATTTACTGTTAATCACTGCTCCGGCGAGTACAACCAGGCCGGTGACGATGCTGAACAGCGCGAGGAAACGGATGATCAATCCGAGCTTATCAAACAGCTCATTTACTGTTGTCAGGATCAGTCGAAGGTCGAGCAGCGAAACATTGGGGAACTCCATGACCAGGGCTTGCTGAAAACGGTTGGCCTGTTCGGGTTCGTCGACCCTGGTGGCTGTCACAAATATCTGGGGAGCATTCTCAAGGACGCCGTTAGGAAAAACGAAAATGAAATTCGGCGGATCCTTTGGCCAGTCGACTTCCCGCACGCCGGCGATGAAGGCCTTTACAGGAACACCCTGGATATCAAAAACGAGTGAGTCGCCAATCTTGATGTCGAGGTTGTCAAGCATGCCTTCCGATATTGTAACCCAGACAGAATCCTTGCTGTTTTTCTTCTCATGCAGCGCTCCCTCGAGAAGTTTTTCTGAATGGTGCAGGCTGTCGCGGTAAGTGACCCGGTACTCCCTGGTGATCGCCCAGTTGGAAACATTATCCGTCGTATCCTTCTGAAGTTCCTCCACGGGTCGCCCCTTCAACTGACTGATGCGACAAGTGACGATAGGCACCACCTGGTTTATCTTCAGGTTGTTGTCCTTCATCAGCTTAATGACTGCGTCTTTTTGCGAGGGTTGTATGTCGAACAGTATTGTGTTCGACTGATTCTCCTGACCAGTGAACTCCACCTGACCTAACAGGCTTTGCTCCACAATATTGAGCGTTGAGATGATGAACGCGCCCAGTCCGATCGTCACCATAAGAACGCGTGTCTGATTGTTGGGGCGGAAAAGACTTGACAATGCATGACGCCAGATGAATGCCGCGTTGTGCGGAAAGTACCGGCGCACAAGGTATAACAACGCAATGGCTACCAGGTAGAGGAAAGCCAAAGCCACCACCAGCCCGAGGAAGAACATTGAACCGGTGAAGAAGCTCTTTGCCTGGAGTGTTGCAAACCCCATCGGGAATGCCGCGATCAATATGATAGCGATGATGCGCGTTTTCGAAAAGATCCTCTTGCCCCGGTAGTCTGCGCGCAGAACCGAAAGCGGGGGAACAAAACGCACCGCCACCAGGGGAAGAACGGAGAAGAGGACTGACACGACGGCGCCTACGGACAACCCGAGCAGAAGGGATTCCCACGAGATTGCGAATCCCATTTTGAACGGAATGATGTCTTCAATGAACAAAGGTATCAGTTGCTGTATTGCTATCCCCAGCAGGGAACCTATTACACTTCCGACAATGCCCAGCAGAAAGATCTGGATAAAAAAAATGTTAAACGCCTGCCAACCACTCGAGCCAACGCACCGCAGCACAGCCACTTCGTCTCTTTTTTCCCGCGCATAGATGTGAACAGAACTGGCGACACCCATACATCCAAGAATCAGTGCCACAAACGCCAGCAGCGAGAAGAACTGGTAAATGGAACTGAAGCCGCGCCCGAGTCCTTCCTTTCTTCGCTCGACTGTTTCATAGGAAAATCCTTGCCGGCGGATCAAAGGCCTGAAGTCGTCGACGATGCGATCGACTTTTTCTTCCGACTCTACTTTGTAGTAATGTTTATAGTTTACCCGACTCCCGAACTGCACCAGCTTTGTCGAATCGAGGTCCTTCATCGCGATGTAAACAGAAGGTGTAAAGGTTGACATGAGTCCGCCACCACCTGCAATGCGTGTAACAATACCTGCAACTTTAAATGTACTGTTGCCCACGCGCAGCGAATCATCGGAGCTGACCTCGTACTGGCTCGCCAACGTTTCATCCAACATGGCAAACCCTCCCTGTTTCATCTTCTCATATGCATTTGCCGGAAGCGTTTCGATTTTGCCGTAAAAGGGAAAGTCTCCCTCCATTGCCACCAGCCTGATCAACCTCGATTTCTGGTTGTGCAGGAACAGGACCATGGAGGCCATGTCAATCTCGGAGGCATGCGGCAGTTTCAGTGAATCAAACGCGACAGTCAATTCCTTGTTATAGGGCTTTTCTCCGTTGACAACGAGATCCGCACCGAGAAGCTCGCGGGCGTTTGTGTCGATGTCGTTCTGCAGCGAATTGTTAAGAGAGTCGAGTGCTACGACCGCGGCAATACCCGTGATGAGGGAGGCGACAAAAAGGAATAGTCGTGAAACGTTATGACGCGCATCGCGCCATGCCATGCGCCATACCCACCGGTCCGTCAAAATAGTTTTCGACTTGCGCTTAAGTTTGATGATGTATTCAATCATGGCTGATGCGGATCCTGATTACCATGTAAGTTATTGATCTGCCCTTCTGACGACCGACATAGGATGGACGATCTCTTCCGCGAGCTTGCCACCGCGCATCTTTAATATCCGTTGCGTGCGTTGAGCCAACTCAAGATTGTGAGTCACCAGCACCAGTGTTGTATGTTGCTCCTTATTCATCGTAAACAACAGTTCCTTGATGTGATCTGCATTTTCTTCGTCCAGGTTACCCGTGGGCTCGTCAGCGAACAGGATCTTCGGTTCGGTTATGAATGCGCGTGCCATGGCGACCCTTTGCTGTTCCCCGCCCGAGAGCTGCGTCGGGTAATGATGCATCCTGTCTCTTAATCCCACGCGCGACAACAGGTCCTTCGCCTTGGGCATTACATTTCGATCGCCTCTCAGTTCCAGGGGGACCATCACGTTTTCAAGGGCAGTTAATGTCGACAGCAGCTGAAAATTCTGGAAAACAAAACCGACGTATTGATTGCGGATATATGCCCGGTCGTCTTCACTCATGACGTTGAGCTTAAAACCCATCAGTGATATTATTCCCGAGGAAGGTGTATCAAGGCCTGCGCACAATCCAAGGAGCGTGGTTTTGCCACTTCCGGATGGACCGATAATTGAGATGGAATTGCCCTGGTCGACCGAAAAAGAGATGTTGTCCAGTACAACCAGGTCTTTTTCCGCCGACCGGTAAATTTTTGTTAAATTTTCTGCCTGAAGTACAACCTGTGACATGGTTTTTGCTTTGGTC